>NZ_JAOUSE010000022.1:0-44666 GCF_025660415.1 Pallidibacillus thermolactis | reverse complement strand
CTTCTGGAACCAATTGATCAAGAGCCACCATTTCCAATTGATTTCGATTATTGTCTGTACGCTTCGATAACATCCTAAATTTCCCCCGTTAACCAAGAATTCTATCCCTATTATACAAAAAAACCTGTAGATTTGGCCACTAGTTAGAGACTTTGTCTACAAGCTGTCGTCTGCTAAAAAATTTAGCAGACGCTATCTTAATAAACACCTTGTGCCATCATGGCTTCTGCTACCGTTAAAAATCCACTTATATTTGCACCGGCAACAAGATTACCAGGATAACCATATTTTTCAGCACAAGTAACACTTTTACGATAAATATTTTTCATAATTTCTCTTAATTTTTCATCAACTTCTTCAAATGTCCAAGATAAACGCATACTATTCTGTGACATTTCTAATGCAGAAACAGCTACCCCACCTGCATTAACAGCTTTTGCTGGACCAAATAATACATCATTTTCGAGGAATAAATCCGTAGCTTCTAAAGAGCAAGGCATATTAGCGCCCTCACCAACAGCTTTCACACCATTTTGAATAAGAATGTTTGCAGACTCTACGTCGATCTCGTTTTGCGTTGCACAAGGTAAAGCAATATCACAAGGTATGGACCAAATTCCATTACAACCTTCAAAATATTCAGCATGTGGATGTTCATTTGTATAATCTTTAATTCGGCCTCTTTCTCCTTCTTTAATTCTTTTTACAGTTTCAAGCTTTATGCCATCCGGATCGTAAATATAGCCATTCGAATCGCTACATGCAACAACTTTAGCACCTAAAGATTCAGCTTTTTCCATTGCATAAATAGCAACATTTCCTGAACCAGATACAACGACTGTACTTCCTTCAAAAGAAAGTCCCTTTTCTTTTAACATTTCTTCCACAAAATATACGGTTCCATAACCCGTTGCTTCTGTTCTACCTAAGCTACCTCCATAACCAACGCCTTTACCTGTTAATACACCAGCTTGATAACTATTCAACCTTTTATACTGACCGAACATGTAACCAACTTCCCTTGCTCCAACACCTATATCACCAGCTGGTACATCGATATCAGGGCCAATATATTTGCTTAATTCCGTCATAAACGCCTGGCAAAAACGCATTATCTCTTGATCAGATTTTCCTTTTGGATCGAAATCTGACCCTCCTTTACCTCCTCCAATTGGAAGGCCAGTTAGTGCATTTTTAAAGATTTGTTCAAAACCTAAAAACTTTATAATACTTTCGTTAACTGTAGGATGAAAACGAATACCACCTTTATAAGGTCCAATCGTATTATTAAATTGAACACGGTATCCACGGTTCACTTGAACTTTTCCCCGATCATCAACCCAAGATACTCGGAAAGAAATAATTCGATCAGGTTCCGTAATTCTTTCTAAGATTCCATATTTTATATATTCAGGATGTTGCACAAACACCGGTTGAATCGTTTTAAATAATTCTTTTACAGCTTGTAAAAATTCAGGTTGATTCGCATTTCGTTGTTTAATTTGATCATATACGTTCATTATATAACTTTCAGCTACCAATTGTTTTTCATTTTGACTTACTATTGCCATATATCTCCACTCCTTCCAAAAACGATAAATCTTATTTTAAATTTTCTTACTTTATCGATATAAAATCAATATGAATTCTGTATTAAACCAATATCTAATCAAGATGGTTTTATATTAACATTTTTTCAAGATAATTATATGTAACGATAAACATTCACTATTTATCTTTTATATTTATAAACTTTCATTTCTATTACTCAAGTATTTACAGTCTAAATTTTAAAAAATTAAATTCACCTATAACGTTTTATAGGTAAAATATCTTTTGTTTTCTTAACCATCATTCATTCAAAAAATGAAGGAAATAATAAGAGGAAAACTTATATTTAAAGTATGATTTCCGCAATCCAGCAAAAGATAACCCAAAGAATTCTTGTATTGTTTTGTTATCTTTTACTAATGTAGTATTTTAATTAATTCAATATTTTTGAAATTCACAAGATATTCATAAGACGGTGACACTATTAGCTCGATAAAAAGTAAATTTTTTTTCTTATTTGTTAAGTCTAATAACAAAATTCAGTAATTGCTTGCATATTGTAAAAATTTAATATATATGTTGAAAAATGTATTCAATCTTTTAATCTAGAAAAAAATAGTCCATCATACGTTAATAAATAACATATGATGGACTAGAATATTTTCTAACTTATTGAACTTTAGCTAAATGACGAACAATTTGTCCATAATGACCTACAACATGTTCTACAATGAGATGGTCAACAATGAATGATAAGGGTTTTCCATCAAAATTTGGATTATAGCTTGGTGCGGTTTTGTCTAAATCTTCTTCCTTTAATTTTTTAAATGTACGCTCCACTCTAGATACTAAATCCTGTAATCGCTGTATGGCATCTTCTTTTTTCAATAGAGCAACTACATTTTCATCGACTGCAGCAAGTCTTCTAACATGTTCATGATTTCGCCCCCATTTTGCCCCAGGTACAATAAGTAACGCTTCTAAATCTTCTAACCAGAAATTAACGGCTTCTAATACATGAGCAACGATTTGCATAGCTGACCATTCTTTTTCTGAAGGTTTAATGTATAGTATTGCATCTTCTGTTTGATTTAAAATGTTGATCATATCATTAATACTCTTTTTGAATATATCAATCTTACCCTTAAGTACAACAGTTGCCATTTTAAATTTCTCCCTCCATTTTTTATTAATAGTGAATTTTATTCACTTTAATGATAAATTAATATTAATTGAGAATTCAATCAATTACTACTAAAATGAATTTGTATGTGTTTTTTGCTCAATTGAAAGGAGTTTGACAATGGATAAATCAACTACTATTGGTTCGCTTATTCACGGATTTAATATAATTAATATTATTGCTAATAGCGATACCCCTTTAAAATTCACTGAAATTCAAGAATTATCAGGTCTGTCTAAAAGTAATCTTTATAAATATTTAAATACACTAACTCAATTAGAGGTATTATACCGAGATCCTCGTCAAGGAGATTATTCACTCGGTTATAAGCTTCTACAATATGGAAATGCTACAATAAAAAATCATGACCCTATTAGTAAATTAAAACCGTATTGTAAAGAAATTAGTGATCTTACTAACATGTCTACTTCTCTATCAATTTGGTTAAACGATTCTCCTACCATAACGAATATTTGGAATACAAATTATGGTTTAAACATCGGAGCACAAATAGGAACTAAACTCCCTATAATGAGTGCTGCTGGAAAAATTTTTGCTGCATTTGCAAATTCAAAAGAAGTTTATGAGTGGATAAAGAAAGAGACTGAAAATAATCCTGATTTAGACCTTGATCAATTAAAAAAAGAACTTGAAAATATCCGCGAACAACATGTTGCTTTTGCGATAGAACCGTTAATAAAACATGTATCATCATGGAGCTTACCGATTCTAAATTATAAAAATGAACTAATTGCTGCCGTTGCTATTATTGGATTTACTGAAGAAGTGCCAAGAGCAGTTTCTTCGGAAATCGTTCAAAAGGTGATCAATATAACTAAAGAAATGTCCAATATATTTGGGTATAAAGGAAAGTAAAAGTTATAATATCTTTGTGCATACTTTTCTAATAGTAGAAATAATCTGAGACCATTATGATGAATAATAGTATTTATAACTTTTCTTATGTCTCAGATTATTTTCTCACCCCTTATACGTTAATGAATTTTTCTGCTTTATATTTATTAAATATTCCATATAAAAAGTCAACTACATGGTAATCCTTGGGGGTATGTTTTTCAAATAGAGCATCACGCAACATTATGGTTATCTTATCTTCTGCGTGTATAATTTCTCCCCAGTTTCGTGCACTTGTTTGAACCATTGCTGAACGAGGAATACGAATCTCTTGGTATTTTTTAAACGCAACTTCGTAAGAATCATGTATTTTTAATTGCTCACCTAAAACATAACAATCTTCCAGCGCTTGTACGGCACCCTGGGCAAGGTATTGTAACATTGGGTGTGCTGCATCCCCTAATAAAGTGATGTTTCCTTCTGACCAATTTTCTATAGGATTACGGTCGTACATTGGCCAACGGAATTGACGATTAATAAATTTCAATGCGTTTTTAACCTTTGGATGTGCTCCTTCAAATCGTTTTTCCATTTCCTCAGGATTACCCCAGTTTTCTTTTGTCGCATCATAGGATTTGAAAACAACAACTTGATTATATAATTTCCCACGACGAACTGGATATTGTACCATATGTAAATTAGGACCGATCCACATGATAACATCGTCCATATCTACATCTCCGGAAATCTCTTCAATTGGAATCGTTCCACGATACGCAACATATGTAGAATTTACTGGATCGTCATTAGAAAATCTTTTACGGATTTTTGATTTAATTCCGTCAGCACCAATAACTGCTTCAGCAGTGAAAGTTTCACCATATTGATTAGCAATAGCTACAATATTATCATGTTGTTCTGCACTTTGAATAATTTGATTGTTAAAAAAACTAATATTTTCATAATTTCGACACGCCTCAAACAAAACACGATGTAAATCTGAACGATGTAAAACAATATATGGTTGACCGAATTTTTTTTGAAAATCTTCTCCTAAATCTAAACTAGCAAATTCTTTTGCTGTATAAACATCTTTTAATACTAAACGTTTTGGTAATACAGCATATTTTAATACTTCTTCTTTCACACCTAGATATTCTAAAACCTCTAACGCATTTGGTGCTAATTGAATTCCCGCACCAACTTCGCCAAATTCAGGAGCCTGTTCAAATACCGAAATGGATTTTCCTGTGTTTTTATGAACGGATAAAGCTGCAGCTAAACCACCTATTCCTCCTCCAACCACAATAACATCGCTTATATTCGACACAAACATTTCCCCCTTGTCCGAAAAATATTTCCACCTTTAGAGAACTACGTTCTCTTAACAAGAACTTTATAATAACAATAACAACTTCGTCAATAATATAATTCTATATTTTTAAAATTTTTATAAAAATACGTTTTTTTACTATAATGTAGTTCATTCGGTTTTAGAAGGAAGTATCTATGATGTTGGCTGAAACTAAACCTACGGTAATTCAATCATTACAAATAGGTCTAACCCTTTTGGAAATTATTGTAAATGAAAAAGAACGTTAAAATTTACAGACATTCAAAACTTAACATCAATGACAAAAAGCAATTTACATAAGCATTTATTTACACTTTGTGAATTTGGTGTTGTTTCCCAAAATCCATCGACTAATACGCATTCTCTTGGTCCAAAGTTAATTCAACTCGGATATGTAGCAACTAGAAAATCACCTTTAATTGAAATCTCAATACCTTATTTAAAGAAAATAAGTGAGCAAACAAATTTTACAGCATTGCTAGCCATACCTACACCTAAAGGACCGATCGTATCCTACATTTCAAGTGCAGAATATGGAATTAATATTGGTGCACAAATTGGTTCAACATTGCCCTATTCTCTTCTACAGGGGGCGTTTTCTCCTCATTTGAGAATGAAGTACCTTTGACATTATGGTTGGAAACTGAAAAGAAAAAATATAATAATAAAGACATGCAAACGATACGACAGGCTCAAGAAAATACGCAAAAATATCACTTTGTATCTAACATTGAACCTTTAATGAAATATATTTCCTCTTTCAGTGTCCCTATTTTAAACTTTGAAGAATACTAGGTGCAATTACAACGGTCAGCGGTTTCGAAAACTCGTGATCACCAGATTAGTACCTTTGTCTTAAAACATGCATATCAAATATCCAAGCATTTCGGTTATTCAAAAAGAAAATATAAATTGACAATTTTTCGACAATTATTTATTATTTGTATTATTAGTTCACTAAGTTCTCTTAAAGAGAACTTATTTTTTATCAATAGTAAGCGTTTTTATTCGAAACTAGTATTGATCACGGGAACAAGGGGGATTTTACATGAAAAAAAAGATCTCTAAAAATCTTGTACAATTTATATTCTTAACGATTTTCCTAATCCTTTTAACAGGCTGCTCAATCAGTAGTACTGCTTTAAACTCGAATAAAAAAGAGTTTAAAATCGCTCATGTCACGCAAGAAACTCACATTTGGCATCAAGCATCAGTTAAATTTGGCGAGGAATTAGAAAAATTGTCCGAAGGCAGATTTACTGTAAACCTTTACCCTTCTTCACAATTAGGTCAAGAAAAAGACTACATGCTATTACTTGAAACTGGCGCTTTAGATGCTGCAATCCTTACAAATGGTTATATGAGTACTAGAGAGGAATCACTTAATGCATGGTTTTTACCCTTTACATTTCCTACTATTGAGGAAGCAATTGCAATGACAGAAACTGAAGAAAGTCAAGCATTGCTAGAAACATTAAATAAACAAGGTGTAAAAGGACTTGGATTTATTTTTGCTGGCAATCGGCACATTTTGCTTTCAGATGATTTTGTCCATTCACCTGATGATTTAGATGGGAAAAAAGTACGTATTCTTGGAAGTCCTATTATGCAGATGTTTTGGGAACATTTGGGAGCCGGACCTACTGCAATGCCACTGTCAGAAGTATATACCGCATTACAAACCGGAGTTATAGACGGAATGGATATCGACCTCGATGCATTAATGACTGAAAAATACTACGAAACAGCTGATCATTTAACAATAACCAACCATATGACCTTCCCAGCATTGTTTGTAATTAGTAAAAGAGTGTATAACGAACTTTCAAAAACTGACCAAGCTATAGTTGATGAAGCAGCGAAACGTGCCATTGCCTGGGCAAATGAAGAAACGATTAAACGTGAAACAGAAACACTGAAAAAATTAAAAGATGCAGGAGTTAATGTAACTGAAATAGAAGACTTTTCACCATTTCTTGATGCAAAAGAACATGTGATAAACACTTACACGAAAAAAAATGAATTGATTAAGAGATTTGTAGAAAAAGCCAATCAATTAAGGGGTGAAAAAGTTGAATATAATAAAGGAACTTAGCAATTGGATTTTCAAAGTAGAAAAAGTAGTTGCTATGATACTTTGCACAGTTATGCTATCTTCTTTATCTGCTGGGGTCGTCTTTCGATATGTATTGAAATCACCACTCGTTTGGTCTGATGAAGTGGCCATTCTTTGTCTTGTTTGGATTACATTTATCGGCGGCAGTATGGGGGTAAAATTAAACAATTTGGCAGCAATTACATTTTTGATTGAACGACTAAACGATAAACCTAGAAAAATATTCACACTCTTAGGAATAACAATCACATTATTATTTGTTGGAACGATCGTATATATCTCATTTGGTTGGTTATCTTCTCCAAATATTGCATTACAAAAAACTGCATCTATCGGAATGCCGATGATATACGGCTATTTAAGTATTCCCGTTAGTTTTAGTTTTATGTTGGTTCATTTAGTAGACTTAATATTTTCGAATTTAAAAAGTAAAGGCGGTGCTGAAACGTAATGATATTTGCACTCATTGCTTTCATAATTCTTCTCCTTTTACAAATACCAATTAGTTTTGTGCTAGGTATTACAACATTTTTCTATATATTTTTATCTGCTAACTTTGGACTCTTAGATGCAACACCACAACGATTATTTTCAGGATTAGAAAGTTATGGACTTCTTGCTATCCCTATGTTTATGCTAGCAGGAGAATTAATGAATTCTGGTGGGATTACTTCTCGCTTAGTCAACTTTTCAAAAACAATGGTCGGACATTTTCGTGGTGGTTTAGCTTATGTAAATGTTGTTTCCAATGTTCTTTTAGCCTCAATTATAGGCTCGGCAACGGCTCAAATTGCAATGATGAGTAAAATTATGGTTCCTTCTATGGAAAAAGAAGGATACTCGAAAGAATTTGCGACAGCTACCACCGCTTCTGCAGGTATACTCGGTCCCATTATTCCACCTAGTATGATGTTTATTATATACGGTGTTACCTCTGGAACATCAATCGGAGACATGTTTTTAGGTGGAGTATTTCCGGGAATATTAATTACGTTTTTATTTATCGTTCTAATTGGTTACTTTGGCACAAAGCATCAATGGCCAACATTAACTAGATCGACTGTATCTCAAATGTTCAAATCATTTATTTCAGTAATTCCTGCATTGCTTGTTCCTATAATTATTATAGTCGGAATATTAACAGGTATTTTTACTGCCACAGAAGCAGCCTCCATTGCATGTATTATTGCTTTATTCGTAGGGGGTTTTTTGTATAAAGAAATTAAGTTAAAAAGCATTCCGAGGATTTTAATAAACACAGCAATAACGACAGCTACGATAACAATGCTAATTGCCATGGCAAATATTTTTGGTTGGGTATTAGCCTTTGAACGTATACCACAACAAATTGCAACATGGATGACCTCTTTAACAGATAACGCGTTGATCTTTTTAATAATTGTAAACATCTTTTTGTTGATCGTAGGGATGTTTCTAGATGGCATTGCAGCCCTAATAATACTTGTACCTATATTTATGCCTTTAATCATAAATTATAATATTGATCCCGTTCACTTTGGGGTTATTATTTGTATTAACTTAACTATTGGATTATTGACACCTCCGGTTGGGACAGGATTATTTATTGCTTCTTCACTAACAAATATTAAACTAGAACGATTAGTACGCGCCATTTGGCCCTTCTTACTTGCTAGTATTGTTGCACTTTTTATTATTTCATACGCACCGCAAATCGTTACGTGGTTGCCGAGTATATTTAACTAATTATTAGCAAACTAAATTTATTGACTTTTTTAATAAGTCATATTAATCTTAAGATATATATGAAACTCATTTCACTATAAGTGAACAAATAAGGGGGTTAACGATGAAACTTATTAATTATACGGTAACAGGTGTTACTCGATCTGGAGCTATTGTCGGTGAAAAGATTATTGATCTTAACTATGCATTTCAAGCCTTCTTGAAAGCAAAAGGAAAATATCGTTATAAAGAAATTGCCCATGCTTATGTTCCAGACAATACCGACGAATTGTATCAAGGTGGAAAAGAATCTATTCAATTAGCCCAAACTGGAATTGACTTCATTTTAGAGAACCCAGACAGTTTCGATAAAAAAGCCATATACAATCGAAATGAAGTAAAAATAGAAGCACCTGTACGTAATCCTGGAAAGATAATTTGTGTAGGTCATAATTATCGTGAACATATTTTAGAAATGGGACGTGAGTTACCTTCGTATCCAGTTATTTTTGCAAAATTTGCAAATACCATTCTCGGACCAGAAGATGATATTCCATTTTATCCAATTTCAAAACAATTGGACTATGAAGCGGAATTTACCTTTGTAATTGGTAAAAAAGCACGTAACGTTTCAGAAGAAGAAGCCCTTAATTATGTAGCTGGATATACAATTACAAATGATGTTACATATCGAGATATCCAACGTCGTACAATACAATGGTTGCAAGGTAAAACAGTGGATGGTACTGCACCAATGGGTCCATATCTAGTAACTTCTGATGAATTATCAGATCCGTCTGGCTTAGATATCGTTTTAAAAGTAAATGATGAAGTACGTCAACAAACAAATACGTCAAATCAAGTATTCGATACGAAGAAACTCGTATCATTCCTATCTAGTTTAATGACTTTGGAACCTGGTGACGTTGTCTTAACTGGAACGCCTGGTGGTGTTGGAGTAGCAATGGACCCTCCGCAATTCTTAAAAGACGGGGATGTTGTTACGATCGAAATTGATAAAATTGGGGTACTTGAAAATAAAGTGAAGAAAGTTGAAGTATTGACTAAAGTTACCTAATGATTGAAGGGGATTCTTGATGAGTGATCTCACACTCCCCTCTTAAAATAAATAATTTGAGAAAAGGAGAAATATAGAATGGCTGAATTAAATCATGAATTAAAAGAATTTATGAAAAGTACCGTTGTAACCGATTTCACAAAAGATATTCAACAGTACAATTTAGGACCACTTTGGGAAGCGATTCCAGAAATTATGAACAAAACACCAAAGCCACAAGCAGAAGCCTATCTTTGGAGTGATGAGCTAATCAAAAAGAAATTAAAAGAAGCAGCAGATATTTTTACCCCTGAACGCGGTGGCGAACGTCGTGCAATCTATTTCCAAAATCCAGGTTTAACATATCGTAAACCATGGGGGTGGGCTTCAACAACTCAAACAATTTACGCCGCTGTTCAATTATTATTACCGGGTGAAAAGGCTCCTTCACATCGTCATTCTCAAAGTGCTCTACGATTCATTTCCGAAGGTTCGGGAGCATATACCATTGTTGAAGGTGAACGCATTTTTATGGAAGAAGGTGATTTTCTAATAACTCCAAAAAATTTATGGCATGGACATGAACATCTAGGTGAAGGTCCAATGATTTGGATGGATGCACTTGATATACCAACAATTTATAGTATTGGTGGTACATTCTTCGAACCTTATGAAGATGGGTTGCAACAACCAAATATCCCAGATAATTTTACTGAAAAACGTTATCGCGGTGGTATGGTCCGCCCTGTTGGCGATGACAAGTATACAGTAGCCCCACTTGCTAATTATAAATGGGAACGTACAGTTAATGGTATAAAGGGACTAATGGAATTCGATCCTGATCCTTATCATGGATATGCAGTAGAATATATCAACCCTTCTACAGGTAAATCAGCGAACCCTACTTTAGGAACAAGATTGCAATTTTTACCTGAAGGGTTCCATACAAAAGCATTACGCCACACTCATTCTACAGTTTATCATGTTCATAAAGGAACTGGTTACTCTGTTATTAATGGTGTACGATTTGATTGGAAAAAAGGGGATTACTTCGTTGTACCAAACTGGGCTTGGTATGAGCATGTCGCTGACGAAGATTCTTATCTATTCTCAGTGAATGACTTACCGATAATGGAACGATTTGAACTTGAACAAGAACAAACATTAGAAACAAATAATGGTCATCAAACAATTACTGGTGAATTTAAAGCTGCTTTTCGGTAATATTTTTAAAAGTCCTCACTCATTTGTTGTGAGAACTTTGTTAAATTATACAATATAACAAAAGGTTCTTTAGATTCTTTTTATAATGACAAAAAAATACACCCCAAAAGTTGTTTAATCTTAACTTGGGGTGTATCGTACCTTGTTATGGGGATTTTTAATCAGCGAAAAAGTACGATCAATAGTTCATCATTCTATATAAAATACACAATGTTTCCTTCCATTCCTATTGGAGCATGGCCGGATTCTAAGATACGAAGAATCGGTTCAAATAAACTCTCTTCACCTGCAAGATATGCGCAGCAAATTAGTAAGCTAATATACATAGCAGCTACTGTCAAATGGTTCACTATTTTTTCTTCTTGAAACTGCCGGAATGCACCGTCAAAAGCAGGATGAAAAATCGATTCAGGTAAATGATCAACAATTTTTTCTAAAGCTTTGTTTAATCCTTTGGTATTAATTCTCACTTTAAATCGATCAGGTAAATCTTTTATTCCTTCCCAGAGTTGGCTTCCCTCAAAGTCTATTCCTTTTATTTTTTCAGATAGCTCCTCTTTTTTAACCCATTGGAACTGATAATCATTAATCTTTAATAGTTGGCAAAACTCATAAAAAAGTTCTTCAGTTTGTTGATCCTGGATACAAGCCTTACGATACCATTCGATTGAACACAACTTTTCAGAAAGTGTAGATAAATCCTCAGCTATTGACAATTTCAACACATTATAAATACCTCCCATTGCACTCCCTCCGATCCTTTATTAATATTTCGTTGTCAATTCTGGCGGACCAAATTTTGGACCATATGGCCCCTCATCAAGCCAGCGTCCCAGTCGTGGTGATATGGATGCGAGAGATGCAGCAAGTTCCCTTTTCATATTCATCTCTTTGGAATTACCTTGAATATGATGAAGAGCTATTGTAGAAGCATTACGATTCCATTTAGCGGCAATACGACGTTCATGAGCTGCTTTTTCAATATGTTCACGTCTTTCATCTTCAGTCAAAGCTTTCAAAGCTTTTTCAATTCCACGTACAGCTACTATTGCATCAGGAACACCTGAATTTAATCCGCGAGCACCAAATGGAGCAAATAAATGTGCAGCTTCACCAGCTAAAAGAACTCTTCTTTTTACATCTGTAAAAGAATTCGCTACAGCTTGGTGGAAACGATAAGATGAAACCCAAGTTATCCTATCCGCATATTTCGGGTCCATTACTTTCGGTATCCAGGATTTTACACCTTCGATACTTACAAAATCATCCACGTTATCATTGGAAAACAGTTGTAAATCTACTCTCCATCCTCCTTTAAAAGGAACGTATAACACATTTCGACCACCCATTGCTGGATGATGATAATGAAATATGCGTTCAAGTGGCATTGGATCTTCTTCATCTTCCTTTAAATCGATAACTAAGAATGTATCTTGCGTTCGTGGACCTTCTAATTTTAATTCAGCTTCACTACGTACTACAGATCGTGCCCCATCAGCGGCTATAACATATTGAGCGTAATATAATTCCCCTGTTGCTGTTGTAATCTTTACTGCTTCATCAGAAATATCAACCTTTTCAACCGGTTGTTCATAAATAAACTCTACTCCCGCTTCAACACATGCGTTGTATAGATGAGTTTCAATTACATGTTGATGTAATGAAGAAAAGTGAGGTAGTTTTTCTGAATTATTTACATCTGTAATCCCATAATTTCTTACGTAAATTTCTTTCCCTTTATAAAAAGTCCTTTTAATCGGCCAAATGACTCCATCTTTTGCTAACTTAAACCCAAGTCCTTTGTGCGTATCTTCTAATAATTGTAATGTCGCATTATGAAGGTAAATAGCTCTACTTCCTGGACGTGGAGCATCTTTGGCATTAGCTTCAATTACAACACAAGAGATTCCTTTTTTTTGAAGAGCTAGACCAGCTGTTAATCCAACTGGACCGGCACCTACAACAATCGCTTCATATTGATTCTTCAATATATACCCCTCCCTTTAAACGAAATGTTCATTAATTGTAATTAATTATAAAAATGGATTTTCTCTTTTTCTATACTATTGTTCCGCTATATGGAAAACAGCAATTTTTTTATGAATTTATTATATTAATTAACACTCTAACCACTGAATTGACGATATATTTTGCTAGTTTTATAATTTCAATATATAAGCCTGTGATATGTAGGAGGTGATATCAATCGATAGAAAACAAAATTCCTCATTAAAAAATGCTTTAAGTATTTTAAAGCTTTTTTCAATTGAACAACCCGAGATCAGTCTTACAGATATATCCGAAAGATTAGGAGTAGCGAAAAGTACAGCCCATCGACTCCTAACTTCACTCGTTCAAGAAGAAATGGTTTATAAAGATCCTAATACAAATTTATATAGTTTAGGTTCATCTATATTATTTCTTGCAAATATTGTTAATTCTCAAATTCCAATAGTTACTGAAGTTATACCACTATTAAATGCTGTTACTGCGAAAACTAAAGAAAGTTCACATCTTAGTATAATAGAAGGATCACAAGTCGTTTATTTGCAATCAAAAGAAGGTTTATACCCATCTGAAACAAATATAAAACAAGGGACAAGATATCTAGCAACAACAAATGCCTCAGGTCTAGTGATTCTCGCCTTTAATCAAGATATATCCAACCAGCTGTATAAAGAACGACGAAAAATGGTGGCTAAGACCGAGCATCTTCAAAATAAACTTAAGAGAATAAAAAAGGTAGGATATGCAATGTCGGTATTTGGAGATAATGACAGCGAAATGGAAATTGCATTACCTGTTTACAATGAAAAAAATATTGTGTTTGCTTCACTTAGTATCACTGGGGCATCTTATCGAATATCTTCTTCAAAAAACAGGAAAAATTACCTCTATCAATTACAAAATGCCGCTAAAGAATTGCAGCGGATTATTACCATTAGAAAGTGCGGTGCTCATACATGACACATATACAAAAAAACAAGGAAACGTTGTCATCAGTAATAAATGCAATGCGCATATTACGCCTATTTTCTTTTAAACAGAAAGAATTGAGTTTTACTCAAATTGTCCATCTACTTGATTTGCCACAAAGCACTGTTCATCGGCTTATATCAACATTGAAGGAAGAAGGTTTTCTCAGTAAAAATCCAAAAACAAATCACTACAGATTAGGACTCAGGATATTAAGCTTAGGAGGGGCAATTTATAGTCATCTAGAATTATATAAAGAATCGTTACCTATCATCAAATCTCTTTCAAAAAAGTTAAATGAAACAGCACATATTTGTCATATGGAGAATAATAAAGTTGTTTATTTATATCGTACGGAAACACTTCATCCAGAAGATCGACTTGTAACACAAATTGGCAGAACAAGTCCTATCCACTGCACGAGTGAAGGATTATGTATTCTTGCTTTTCAAGAAGAAACGTTTATAAAACAGTATTTAAATCAAAAATTTTTTGCATTTACACCATATACCTTTACCAAACCAGACCAACTATATCAACTCTTGGAACAAATACGTGATCAAGATTATTGTGTACTCACTTCTTCTTATTTTGAAAATTATATTAGTATTTCCTCACCAATCCGAAATCACGAGAAACATGTTATCGCCTCTCTGACTGTAATCGGAAGTGTAAAGCGAATTACGGAAGAAAAACTGCCAACATTTATTAATGAAATTAAACATTCTGCCAGTAAAATTTCATCTAATTTAGGTTATTTTAAGAATCTATAAAAGAGTTAAGCGTTAACCTATCCCTTCAATTTAGCCAACCCTTTTTGCTATTTGTTAGCTTTCAAAAATTACGCTTAACTCATAAAGAGTAATTTTATTTCAGAATTTATTATAATTTCATGATAAATTTATAGAATTTTTAGTATAATATAAATATTAAAACTAAGGAGGTGTTTTAATTGAAAACTGTTAAGAAATACAGATTTTATGATTTTGAAACTTCATTGGAAGACTATCAATTACATAAACTAAACCAAATGTTAGCCTTTATTGTTCGACAAAACGAATTTTATAAAGAAAAATTAACAAACATTTCAATTCCCATACAATCAAAAAACGATTTGGCTAGTTTACCTTTTACAACAAAAGAAGAACTAATAAAAGATCAACAAGATTATCCTCCATTTGGAAGAAATCATTCTTACCCTCTCCAATATTACAATCGGTTTCATCAAACTTCTGGAACATCTGGTTGTCCTTTGAAAATACTTGATACAAAAACAAGCTGGCAATGGTGGGAAAATTGCTGGCTTGAAGTACTGAAATCTAGTAAAGTTCAAGAAACAGACCGGGTCTTTTTAGCCTTTTCATTTGGTCCTTTCGTTGGATTCTGGGGTGGTTTTGAAGCCGCAAAAAAATTAGGTGCCTTAGTGATTACATCCGGCAGTCAAACCTCAAAGGACCGACTTCAAACTATTGTTGAACTAGAAGCAACTGTACTCCTTTGTACACCAAGTTATGCCCTTCATTTAGTAGAGATTGCAAAAGAACTGAACTTGGATCTTAAAAAAACGGCTATCCAAAAAATAATTACTGCGGGTGAACCTGGTGGCTCCATTCCTTCTATTAGAAAAAGAATTGAAGAAGCTTGGAGCGCGAAGGTTTTTGATCATGTTGGCATGACTGAAATGGGAGCTTACGGATATTCATGTGAGATGCAAAACGGATTACATATTAATGAATCTGAATTCATTGCAGAAATCATTAATCCAGACACGTTAGAACCTGTTGATCCGGGTGATACTGGTGAGCTCGTTCTGACAAATTTAGGTAGATATGGATATCCGCTGATACGCTATCGCACAGGAGATCTCGTTAAGTTTGATCCAACTCCATGTCCCTGTGGTAATACGTATACTTTTCTTCCAGGTGGGTTAATCGGTCGGAAAGACGATATGGTCGTTATTCGAGGCATTAATATTTTTCCTTCATCCATTGAATCGATTATACGCGAATTTGATGAAATATTAGAATTTAGGATTGTATATTACACCATTGATAATATGGATCAAATAAAAGTTCAAATAGAAACAAGAGAACCTTCCTTAAAAGAAACGTTGGCTACTCTCTTACGACAGCGAATCGGTCTCCGGATTCAAGTCGAAGTCGTCGAAAGATTACCTCGCTTTGAGTTGAAAGGCCGGAGAGTATTAGATTTGAGAAATCATGTAAGAGTAGTTTAATATGCATATTTTAAACTGAAATAGACTGTCTAAAAGCATTATCTTCTTTAGACAGTCTATCTCTTAAAGATTCTATTTCTCGTTATCGTGGTAGATTCTAAACCATATTCTCTTTCGAGTAAAGTAACACCCAGTTTCAAACTCAGTGAATTCGTTGAATTTAGTGAACTTTGATGGTGTTTTTAACGATTATACTGTTTTTATTAAACAAGTGTACATTCATTTATTTCTTCCTTTGTAAGTGAAGCAACTTGACAAAGCTGCAAATTTCCTCTTCATATACGCAAGGTTTTTTCATCTGTTTTGTTTGCTTCAATCTTTGCCCTATATCTGTAAACATAACTTTTTTTGGAAAATTAATTTTTCATCGTTCAAAAGAAACTGGTTATTCTAATAAAAAATAATAGCCGCCGCCAATATACTATCGTAAAAAATGGCAACGGCCTTTTCAGTTTAAGCAACTTGTCTTCTTTTTCATTGATCAAGCATAGCTATACAGAGTGAACGGGATGACCGAAAGCTTCACAAGCTTCATCAGGTACAGGTACTGCTTTTAATTTTCCATCTTTATTTAATGTCCATGCTCTGACTTCATATCCGGATGCAACTAATTGGTTATTTCTAAAAAATTCGTGTTTAACTGTAATCACTTTATTTTGAATCTCCTCCACTTGTGAATGGACTTCTACTATATCTCCATCTAGTAGTGGAGATTTATGTTTACAACCGGTTTCCAATAATGGAAGGATGATATTGTGTTCCAGTCTGAGTACTCTTGGATCAATATACATTTTTTCAACCAATTCATGTGTCGCTTGATCCATCCATTTATAAAAATTCGGATAATATACAATTCCCGCAGCGTCTGTATCACTAAAATATACTTTTAATTTGTGAATGTTTTTCATACTATATACCTCCTGGAAATAAATGAAGTCTACTATATTAATAACCGGATATTAAGACTGCATCTGCATTTTTGCTTCAATCGTATTAATTCCATTATAATGAGAGTATCTTTTAGTTTTCGGTTGAATTCCGAAGACACAGCTGCAGAAATACTTATTTCGATGAATTTTATTTTCTCCATACTTCCTTCCTATCTTAACGAAATTTATACATTGTAAATATAAATACTGAAAGTAAAGAGGTACTAGACCAAGAAAAGGTCAAATACCTCTTGCTTTATAGCATCGTTGTTTCTATTTATAAAAATGAAACTTTGATATTTTAAGCTATTTCCCTATTAAAGCGCTTCCCACAATGCAGCAATTCCTTGGCCTCCTCCAATACATGCAGATGAAACACCATATTTCTGATTCCGTCTTCTCAATTCGTACACTAGTGAAAGTGAAATTCTTGTTCCACTTGCTGCTAATGGATGACCAATAGCAACTGCACCACCGTTTACGTTACCAATCTCATGATCAAAACCGAGTTCCTTTTGGCAAGCTAAATATTGGGCGGAAAATGCTTCATTAATTTCTATTAAATCTATCTCACTAATCGTTAATCCAGCTTTTTTCACTGCACCTTTAATGGCAGGAACTGGACCGATTCCCATAATTTCAGGTTCAACCCCTACTACATCCCAAGAAATAAGTTTTGCAATTGGTTTTAAACCATTTTTCTTAGCAAATTCAGCTGAAGCGATAACAACAGCTGCTGCTCCATCAACCATACCACTCGCATTACCTGGTGTTACAACTCCCCCCTCTACAAAGCGAGGGTTTAATTTTGATAGAAGTTCCATACTAGTTTCCCGAATATGGTCATCTTGGTCGATGACTACTTCCCCATTTTTTGTTTTTAATGTCACTGGTACGATTTCCTCTTGGAAATACCCCTTTTCACGAGCTTGTATTGCTCGTTCATGACTAGATAATGCATGACGGTCTACATCCTCCCGGGATATATTATATTTCTTCGCCAAGTTCTCTGCAGTTTCTGCCATACTAAAACCGCAGTATGTATCTAATAGTCCATCCCACAACCAGTCTTCAATTTTAGGTGAACCGAGCGGTGAACCCCATCGCATACCACGTATTACATGAGGGACCTGGCTCATGTTTTCCGTACCGCCAGCTAATACAACCTCTGCTTCTCCAGCAAGTATATGACGTGCCCCCGCTAAAATAGCCTCAATACCTGTACCACACACGCGATTAATTGTAACTGCTGGAACATGTAGTGGAGTTCCAACTTTTAATCCGACATGGCGAGCTAGTAAATGTGCATCTCTACTCGACTGCTGAACATTTCCGAACACAACATGCCCAATATCTTCCGGTCGAATATTTGCTTTTCTTATGGCTGCTTTCGCTGCGTGCACACCTAATTCAGTTGCGGTTATATCTTTGAAAGAACCGTTGAAATTAACAAACGCAGTCCGTGCACCATCAAGCAGAACGATTTCTTTTGTCTTCATCTATTCAACCCTCCATTATTTGCCGACAAAAACCGGTTTCCTTTTTTCTGTAAATGCACTAATTCCTTCTTTAGCATCTTCTGAAGCAAAAGCTGTTGCGAAGTTCGCCATTTCAATAGTCAAACCGGATTCTAAATCGACATAACCGCCGTGATTTATTGAAGACTTTGCCATTGCGAGAGCAACAGCCGGTTTTTCTGTTAATTTTGTTGCCCATTTTAACGCTTCGTCAATTAGTTCTTCTTGAGGAACAACTCGATTCACTAGATGAAGTTCTAAAGCTCGCTTTGCATCAATCATCCCCCCAAAGTATATCAGTTCTTTTGCTATCCCTTGTCCAACGATCCTTTGTAATCGTTGTGTACCACCTCCACCTGGGATAATACCTAACCCCGTTTCAGGGAAAGAAAATTTAGCATGTTCGGAAGCAATTCTTAAATCACAAGCCAATGCGAGCTCAAATCCACCGCCTAACGCAACACCGTTAATAGCAGCGATAACCGGCTTACTAACATTTTCAATTAATGAAAAAATAGCACGAGACTTTTTGTTCATTAAATTTATTCCAACCAAATCTTTTGAAGCCATTTCTTTAACATCTGCACCAGCAACAAACGCTTTCGTCCCGTAGCCTGTAATAACAATTACTCTGACATTCTTATTTTCTTCTAAATTACTGACGATATGTCCAAGTTCATGAAACACTTGAGAGTTTAAAGGATTTACTGGCGGACGGTTAATGGTGATTAAAGCTACTTTATTTTCTATTTCACAAGTTAAAAATTCGTAGATCATTTTGTATCCTCCTTATTATAAAGTTACTCATAATCGTAAAAACCGGCCTTTGTTTTCCTACCTAAGCGATTTGCACGCATCAATTGTTTCATTAACATTGGTGGTGCAAAACGAGTATCATTGAACTCTTTGGCCATATATTCCATTACATAATAACCAATATCTACACCTGCATAGTCTTGTAATTCAAATGGGCCCATAGGGTAATTTAAGCCGAGTTTAACAGCTTTATCGATATCTTCTGCAGAAGCAACTCCTTCTTCTAAAAGTCTGATTGCTTCAATAAACTGTGGAATCATTATCCGGTTGACAATAAATCCCGGTATATCTTTATTTACTACAACCGGCTCTTTCATTAATGTTTTAGAGAACGCTTTCAACTCTTCGACAGTTTCATCACTTGTATTGTAACCACGTACAACTTCAACTAATTTCATTAATTGTGCTGGGTTAAAAAAATGTAATCCAGCAACTCGTTCTGGACGATTTGTAGCACTTGCAATTTCCGTAATCGACATGGAAGATGTATTTGTCGTTAAGATTACCCCTTCTGGAACGATCCGATCTAGTTCAGCAAAAACACTTTTTTTAGCATCAAGATTTTCAATAATTGCTTCAATAACAATGTCAGCTTCATTTAATGCTTCTAAATCAGTTGTTGAATGAATTTTACCTAATACTTCTGTTTTTTCTTCCTTTGTTAACTTTCCTTTGGAAACACTTTTTTCCATAAATTGATTGATTCGAGTTAGTCCCTTATCAAGAAATCGTTGTTCTACATCTCTTAAAATTACCTTGTAGCCAGATATAGCAGCTAGATTTGCAATACCACTTCCCATTGAACCTGCACCGACAACACCTACTGTTTTAATTTTCATGACTATTCCCCCCTCTAAGTATCAAAATATATATTAATATTCAATCTATTCTGATTATATATTGAAACTAATTAAATTTATACGTACAAAAAATACGATAGATGATAATTCTTTCCTACAAAATGTTGAATAAAAATCATAACTCACCGTTTAAATATATCGTTTGGATCACTGTCCTTTTTGTTTATAATGTTGAAGATCATATAGTTTATAAGTTAATAATAAATTAAAACGTATTTCTGCATTATGAATATCCATACCGATAATTTCCTTTATTTTTTCAAGTCTATAAAGGAGAGTACTACGATGAATATATAATTTATCAGCTGTATGTTTAATACTACCATTCTGTTCGAGAAAAACTCTTAAAGTATGAAACAAGTCTACTTGATTTGATTCTGAATACGATTTTAACTTTTCCAAATATGTATTCATAAAAAACTTTGCTTCCTCTGTATCTTTTATTAAATGGAGCAATGTATATGAACCGAGTTCATCAAAGAATTTAACAGATTCAGAGTTATCTTGGTGCATAATAACATTTAACGTCTGCAGTGCCTGTTGATAACAATTGTAATAATCATAAATACTTTCCGTCGTTCCACCAATTCCCAATTTTAATACGCAGTTATCTCCTCGTACATTCAACCATTGCTCCATTTGATTCAAGAGTCGATACCAATATTTCTTTGCGGCTTGTTGTTCCTTTTCGACAGGAACGATCAATACAAACTCCTCACTCTTTTTCGCAAAAATAATTTGTGAATCAAGCTGTGTTATTTTCTCTTTTAGGTCGTTAAATATTTGGAATTTTTTTGATTGCTGTTCAAATATATTTGTCTTGTCTGTTCTAGTTTCTGTAGTACGAATATATAGTACTGCGACACGATGTGGTTTATATAGATTCCATTTGAATATGTTCATATATTGTATAATGGAATTCATATCCATATTTTTTTCCACTAGCAGTTTTTCAATAAAATTATCTTTCACTTGTGCAACGGCATCAATGACAAGTTTCTTTTTGATAAATTGTACAGAATAAATATTTCGAACAAGATCAACCGCTAATAAATAAAAAGGATCTAGTTCTTCTTGATCATATTCAATTGCTAAATACCCTAACAAATTCCTCCCTCCAATAATTCTCCAAATAAGAAATTCCTTTGCTTTCCCGTCAACACACAAGGTATATTTGGTACCCCCGTTATGATTGAAAGTTAGATTTGAAGCATTTCCTTTCTTATCTATTAACTCAATTTTAGATAAAAGTGACTTCTTAGAAGCAGTTATAATATGAAAATAACGATCAAATAATAAAACTTGTTTTTGGAAAATTTGCCCACTTATTTTTGTAATACTATCAAAATCTTCTTCTTCGATTGTCTGTTTGACTAACAACTGTTCATATTCCAAAAGGGACTGAAGTCGTTTCATTTGTTCTTTTTCTTGCTGATATAAATAAACATTTTTTAATATTGTAGCTACATGCTCAGCTAATACAGTCAAAATATCCAAGTCCGCTTTTGTAAAAACACCAGCCATATTTTTCTTCTCAACATGCAGAACTCCTAAGGTTTTCAAATCCAGGGTAAGCGGTACCGTCATTTCTTTACCACCTGGTTTTTCTAAATACTCAAAGAAGTCCTTTAATACATAATTTTTATAAGTGATAATTTTCTCTTGTTTAACAAGTTCGCCGTAGGATGGAGGATGAAAAATAAAATAATTCTTTTCCTCGTTATATAAATAGATTCCTGCAAAAGCGGCATTTGTACTAATACCAGCCTGTTCTACAATTTTTCCGATAAGTTCATCCAAAGATTCATCTACCTTTAAATTTTTCACAACAAATTCAATTCCCTTAATTTTTTTTCTTTCTAACTCTTTTTGTTCGGCTAATTGCATCGCTACCGCTACATCCTTACCGAATTCATTAAATACTTTATCCATTTCATATAAAGGGGTATAGTTAAGATAACCAATTACGCAAAATCCATAATTTTCACGCTCATCTTGAATAGGCACTGTAAACCATGTCTCCAATGGTACGCTTTTTAATAGATTCATAAACTCGCAAGATTCATTTTCATTTACAACTTCATCTTTATACGTTAAACTTTTTTGAAAAAGTATAGGAGAACAAATAGTGACAGGAATTGGGAATGATTGTTTCAATGATTGAAGTGCACCGTTCCAAACTTTCGGAATTAGTTGATCGTTCTGCCGCAAAATAACACCGATAAAATCACAATTTAAACGTGATTGAAAGGCTTCAATTAAATAGTTTAAAACCTCTTCCACTGTGTCAAATTTCAATAGTTGTCTTGTAATTAATCGTAGATGATTTTCAATTTTTGTCATCAATTTTTCTTTCTTTTGATCTGTCATTTAGCATCCTCCTCAATTCATTATCTGTTATACCAATAACTTTTTAAAAGTATATCTATTAAGAATATTCTAACATTAAAAAGCACTTCCTAGTTTAATAGGACAGTGCTTTTTTTACTACCTTAAACGATATGCTAATTGCTTTTTCAATTTTTCTTGTAATTTTAATTTACTTATTTTTCCTGAAGCAGTCATCGGAAGATCATCAACTAAAACGATAATGTCAGGAACTTTAAAATCAGCTACTTTTCCTTTAATAAATTCTTTTAACTCTTTTTCAGTTACCCTTGCGCCAACTTTTAATTTGATAGCTGCACAAGTTATTTCACCCAATACAGTATCTGGTAAGCCTACAATCGATACTTCCATAACATCTTCATGCATATAAAATAGTTCTTCAATCTCACGTGGATAAATATTATATCCTCCTCGAATGATGATGTCTTTCTTGCGACCGACAATCCGTAGATTTCCTTTTTCATCGAATGTTCCTAAATCCCCTGTTCGGTACCAGCCGTCTTCACTTAGAACTTCGCTTGTTTTTTCAGGCATTTCGAAATATCCTTTCATAATTCCTGGACTTTTTGCAACGATTTCACCGATAACACCTTGAGGAACTGTTTCTCCTGTAACAGGGTCAATTATTTTTAATTTAACACCAGGCATTGCTTTCCCAACAGTTTCTGCTCTTGTTACATCATCATCATCAAATGAACAGCAAGTTAAACAAGGAGAAGCCTCTGTCATACCATAAGAACTCAATATTTCACAATGCAATTTTTCTCTTACTTGACGAACAACTTCACTAGGTACAGGTGCAGCTGCAACAATACCCGTTCTTAAAGAGGTTAAATCAAAGTTTTCTAGATTTGGATGATTTAATTCAAGGATAAACATTGTTGGCACCCCATGATGAACAGTAACTTTTTCTTCCTCAATAACTTGTAACACTTTTTCCGCCTTAAATTGTTGTGTTAAAACTATTCTTGCGGCAGATGCAATTGCTGAAATCATTCCTGGAACCATTCCAAAAATATGGAAAATAGGTACAGGTATTAAAAATACATCTTCAGAAGTGCATCTCAAAAACTGAGCTGCCATTACACCTGTTTTAACTATATTACTATGAGTGAGCATAGCACCTTTTGGTCTTCCCGTTGTACCAGATGTATACATAATAATTGCAACATCATTTGGTTCAATTTGAACGTATTGTTCTTCTTCTTGGTTACCATTCTTTAACATTTTATCAAATGAGATCGTATTCGTTTTTTCGCTTCTAACCGAAATTAGGTATTCTAAATGAACAGTTGAATCATAAATTTTTTCGTAAGATTCCCATAAATGATTACCTTCTACTTCCTCCGTACTAAAGATTGCTTTTACTCTAGCGTTGTTTAGTATGTAGTTTATTTCAGTATAGCTATATCTGGTATTAAATGGTACTACTACACCCCCCACTTTAAAAATACTGAAAATCACAACAATAAATTCATGCCAATTCGGTAAAGATACGGCAATGTGGTCACCTTTTTTAATACCCATTTTTTTTAATGTAGATGCAATAGCATTACTTTGCTTATCTAATTCTTCATAGGTTAATCTCCTTGTGCCATCAAAAATTGCTTCCTTTTTAGGAAATTTTCCTACGATAGATTTTAATAAATCGACAACTGTTAAGACATCAGTATTGTTCACAATCATGTTCCTCAATCCCTTCTTAATTTATTTAAAACATTTATCTATCTTAGAATACTTCTCTCTCTTTACATCCTCATCATTTTTTTAGCGTTTTGTCGAAACAGGACAAAGGTTTCTTAATTCCATATGAAGAAAAGATGACAAACTTATATTCATTTGGTCTGCCATCTTTTTATAGCATTATTAATAAAGTTGTTATGTTATTGACACATTTGCAGCTTCATCTTTTTCTTCTTTTCCGGGCTTGAGAATTATTGCTAAAGATAGTCCGATAATGGCAAGACCGGATAGAATAAACATTCCTAATGAAACACTTACCAATCCAAACATCATTGGTCCAACAAACCCACCGATTGATGCAAAAGAGTTAACTAAAGCAATTCCAACTGGTGCAGTTCTTTCTGTAAAGAAAAATGTCATGTAGGCAAAGAAAACCCCCATAAAACCATACAGACCAATTGCGGTAAAGGCTAATAAAATAACCATCATGATAGAACTATTCGCAAATCCACAAGCAGCAAATCCAATGGCAGCAATACCAAAGCTAAGGATAAGCATTTGTCGATGTGATCCATTTTTACTTGCAATCCAACCTAAAATGAAGTTAGCAGGTATCCCAATAATAGGTGGTATCATAGCAAGCCACCCGATTTCCAAATTTGTTTGTACATTTTCAGAAAGTGATTTAACAATTGAAGGCAACCAGAAAGATAGACCGAACATGGCTGTATAGTTTGTGAAATACAATAATGTTAATAGATATACCCGTTTATCTTTCAGCATTTCTTTTCTTGATGCCTTATTCACAAGTTTGGCTTCTTCTCTTTCTTTATCTAGCTCTCCTTCAAGCCAATCTCTTTCCTCTTTCGTTAACCACATTGCTTCTTTTGGACGATTGGTTAAGTAAAAGAGTACAACAATACCTAAAACAACAGCGGGCAATCCTTCAAGTACAAACATCCAGCGCCAACCGGAAAGTTCAGCCCAATTTACAACGTCCATAATCCATGTTGACATTGGTGACCCAATGATAGAAGCGATAGGGATAGCAAGCAAAAGAATCGATGTTGCTATCGCTCTTTCTCGTTTTCTAAACCAATATGTTAGATATAAAAGTATTCCGGGCAGAAATCCTGCTTCTGCTACTCCTAAAAGAAAACGTAAAATATACAAATGCCACTCTGTTTGTACAAATCCTGTTAAAATACTGAGAATTCCCCATGAAATCATGATTCTAGCTATCCACACTCTAGCACCAACTTTATATAAAATCATATTACTAGGTATCTCAAACATAAAATATCCTATAAAGAAAATCCCTGATAACAAACCAAATACTTCAGCAGAGAGTGCTAACTCAGCATTCATTTCCAAAGCAGCAAACCCAATATTGATACGGTCTAGCTGGGCGACAACATAACAGATCATCACGAACGGAAGTAGTCTTAAAGAGACTTTTTTAATTGTTCTTTCTTGTACATTAATCATTTTCTATGATAAACTCCTTTCTTCTTAATAATCATTACTTGTATACGTTTCCAATTAAGTGATCAAAACGCCTGTTTCATTTGTTTTATAATACAAAATATTCTGTTTATTTCACACCTACAAATTGTATGAAATCTAATTTAAATTTTAGTCAAAATGATGTATATTTCAGTTTGGCCATATTTGTATACAAGACATTATTTAATCTTATTATCCAGTTCCTCTACCAGCTCCTCTTTAGAATGCCACTCGACTAGTAAGCTTAACTTCCAAGTGACCATTTACTTACTTTCACTTTTTAATAGTTCTCTGCTCTATACTAAAATTTGTTGGACCCATTGTTAAGTGCTTAAAATCTAGAGATCAAACTTTTAACGTGTAACTCTTTTACATTCATCCTGCCTATTAGTATAAAAACATTACTATTGGTTTCTGCATAGATTCGAGTATTGCTCAACTACATAAAATAAAAAAGCTATTAAAAAGACTGTTTTATCTTTTTAATAGCTTCTATCATTAAAATTTAATATTTTTACATAACATAGTTATGATCCCTTTTTGGAAATAATATATAGGAACGAAGTGGTTTTAAGTAAAGCAAAATAAACTTGCCTTATTTATAATATAAACTGGAATCTGATTAGAATTAATTTGTTATATTTTCAACAATTGCAGCAATTCCTTGTCCTACACCAATACACATTGTTGCCAATCCATATTGTACTTGTTGTTTTTTCATTTCATGAATTAATGTTGTTAAAATTCGAGACCCGCTACAACCTAATGGATGACCAAGGGCAATTGCTCCACCGTTGACATTCACCTTTTCTGGATCCAATTCTAATTGACGGATACATTCGATCGATTGGGATGCAAATGCTTCATTTAATTCAATTAAACCAATTTCTTCCTTTGATATACCTGTCCTTTTTAATAGTTTTCGAGTAGCATAAATAGGACCTAGTCCCATTACAGAAGGTTCCAGTCCAGCTGTTGCCCCCCCTATAAAACGAGCAAGCGGTTTCAATCCAAGTTCTTTCGCTTTATCCTCGCTCATTACAAGAAGTGCTGAAGCTCCATCATTGACACCAGAAGCATTGCCTGCTGTTACAGTTCCGTTTGGAAATAATGGTTTCAGTTTAGCGAGTTTTTCTAATGACGTATCTGGTCGAGGATGCTCATCTGTATCAACAATCGTAACATTTCCTTTACGATCCGTAATTTGTACTGGAATGATTTCATCAGCAAAACGTTTTGTTTCAAGCGCTTTTTTCGTTTTCATTTGGCTATCAAATGCAAATTGATCTTGTTCTTCACGTGATATGTTATATCTTCTTGCCACATTTTCAGCAGTCTCAGGCATTGAATCTGTCCCGTACATTTCTTCTAATTTTTTGTTTACAAAACGCCAACCAATTGTAGTATCAAACATTTCCAAATTACCACGAGGAAATTCTATATTTGGTTTCCCCATAACAAATGGTGCACGAGTCATACTTTCTGTTCCACCTGCAATATAAATATCCCCATCTCCCACAGCAATCGCTCTTGCCGCATATAAAACAGCATCTAGACCTGAGCCACAAAGACGATTAATTGTTGTACCACCTACTTCAATTGGCAATCCAGCTAAAAGTGCCGCCATTCTTGCTACATTTCGATTATCTTCACCAGCCTGATTAGCATTTCCTAATACAACATCTTCAATTTCTGTAGCAGGAACTTCAGGATTTCTTTCAAGCAAACCTTTAATAACATGTGCTGCTAAATCATCTGGCCTAACACTTTTTAATGCTCCTTTGTATCGACCTATTGGTGTTCTTACTGCATCTACAATTACAACTCGCTTCATACTTTTTACCACCTTTTTTCTTCATTTGTTTTCTATTAAACAATTAAAATTAATTGTTTTTCATGAAGATCATAGATTCATATGAGGAAGTTCAATCTTCTTAGGTTGACCAAAAAATTATATTTTTGATTCTTTTATCAATTAAAATATCTATTGATCGTATCTTCATATCAGTTTTCGGTGGATATTTATTCCATTGGCATCGTTTATGTTGTTACATGACTTATCCTTGTTCATATAATAAGATTATAGTTCGAATAATATGATTATTATGTTTTATAAGTATATTACATTTTATAATCGTAAATACATAATGTCAATCTATGCTGATTATTCTTAATATTGTTTTTATTTTTTAAAATTGAATCTCTAGTAATAGAGTCGTTATTACCCGGTTTGAAAATTTAATGAAAAATGCAAACATCATTTGTTACAGAATAATATATTAAGTTATAATGCATAATGAAAGGGAGAATTAAACTAAATCCATTCAATTTTCATGATTTGTAAGGGTTTTCTTCCTTTGATTTTTCATACATAGATAGATTTTCATACTTATTTTGATTTTTATTGGAGGCGGATCGTATGAAAGCTGAAGAAGTCACAATTGCACGAGAACGAATGAAAGGAAATGTTCATGTTACGCCACTCGATTATTCAAAAACATTTTCGGATATATCAGATAATGATGTATATTTAAAGTTGGAAAATATGCAAAAGACAGGTTCTTTTAAAGTACGTGGTGCTTATAATAAAGTATTTTCTTTATCTGATGAAGAATTGAAGAAAGGTGTAATCGCAGCCTCAGCTGGAAATCATGCACAAGGTGTGGCTTATGCAAGTCAAAAGTTAAATGTACCATGTACAATTGTAATGCCAGAAGGCGCTCCAATTAGCAAAGTTCAAGCTACCTTAGGATACGGTGCTAAGGTTGTTCAACAAGGGAAATATTTTGATGAGGCGTTGGCTCATGCTATCCATTTACAAAAGGAAACAGATGCTACATTTATACATGCCTTTGATGATGAAGCCATTATTGCTGGACAAGGAACTGTTGGATTAGAAATTTTAGAACAATTACCAGACGTCGATGCAATTGTAGTCCCTATCGGGGGCGGTGGATTAATAGCAGGAATTGCATTAGCTGTAAAAGAAAAAAATCCTCATATTAAGATATATGGTGTTGAAGCGAAAGCATGTCCTAGTATGAAACGATCTCTTGAGTCACAACAACCAGAAATAGTTGAAACTACACCAACGATGGCAGATGGTATTGCAGTAGCAAAGCCAGGACTCATTACCTATGAAATCGTACAAAGATATGTTGATGATATTTTTCTTGTCGATGAAATGGAGATCGCTCGAACGATGCTTATGCTTTTAGAAAGAAATAAATTGATGGTTGAAGGCTCTGGTGCAACATCACTTGCTTCCCTTCTTTATAAAAAAATTCCTTTAAAAAATAAGAAAGTAGTTTCCGTTTTAAGCGGTGGCAATGTTGATATGAATTTTATATCGCGAATTATTGAACGGGGATTAGTTGAATCTGGTAGATTTGCTACCTTTTCTATTATCATTAAAGATAAGCCGGGCGCACTACAAAATTTATTAGCACATATTTCTAAACTTGATGCAAATATTAAAACAATTAATCAAAATCATGTCGGAATCGATATTTTCCCTGGATTTGCTAAAATAATTGTCACTCTCGAAACAAAAAACCAAGAACACATTGAGCTAATACAGAAAACATTAATAAATAAAGGTTATGAGGTCAATTTAAATCCTTATTAAAAAATGGTTATCATGCACTCTTGCGTGTAAACAATTAAAATGTAAAACCGTTTAGAAACGTCTATTTTTTTATAATTTATAATAAGACCAGATTGAATTAATTTACCGAATAAATCTGGTCTTCATTATTATTTATGTTATTTATTGATACATCACTTCGAGTTGTCTTTGTATTTCTTCATTTTCAAGATATTCATCATATGTCATTTATTTATCAATAGACCTTTTGACTAAACGAACGTTTGATTAGTTTGTTGCTTAGTTAATGATTTATTGAGATAAAAAATTTAAATTTCATCATGGTAAAGGATGAGTTTTGGAATTTTATATTACGTTTTAAGGAGAAATTATAAATTGGTGACCAAGTCGTCCACACCATATACATTCCTAAAAATATTACGGAGGACAAATGAATATAAATTCCAAATTTGATATTTTATAATATTAATATAGTAGATGAAAAATGTAGGAATGATTAAACTCCATCATTCTTCACAGTAAAATGTGCGTCCTCCTTTTCATTATTATTAACATTTTTGCTAATCAAAAAACTCCATATGTGGCTTATCTGTTCGATAGTAGTCGAGTCGATCTTGTAAAGTACCAGTATGAAATTCAAATTTGTGACCATCTGGATCTGTAAAGTAAATGGATTTTTTATCTTTTTCATGTCTAGGTCTACTTGGCAAAATATGAACACCTAAATCTAATAATCTTTGATAAATAGAATCAAACTCAGATTCATCAATTGAAAAAGCAATATGGGTGTATGATTCATGTATTTCATTACGGGAAATGTCCTTTTCTACATTGAGTGCTAACCATATTCCATTCAAATCGAAATATGCTGTAGTCCTTCCTTTTACTAATAATTTTGCACCAAATACTTTTTGATAAAATTCTATTGATCGGTCTAAATTTGAAACAGAAAACAGTAAGTGATTAAGACCTTTCACAATGGACATATATAACCACCCTTTCCTTAATTATATTATAAGAAAAGTTTTTGTTATTTGATCAGCTATTTTACATCACGTAAAATAAACGTAATGAAGTTTGATAACATCATTTTGAAAAATAATATTTATATTAAGGGGATGATCAACATAATCACTGTAAAAGATGTTAAAGATGCAAGGGAAAGAATTTATGATATAGCTCATGAAACACCAATTCTATTATCGGAACAGCTCTCAAAAAGATGTGGAAATCAAATCTTTTTAAAATCCGAACACTTGCAGAAAACAGGTTCATTTAAAATTCGCGGTGCTACTAATAATGTAAAACAAGCCATTCAAAAGGGTGCCAAACATGTAACGACAGCTTCTTCTGGTAATCACGGACAAGCCGTTAGTTACGTTGCGAAAAAATATGATATACCTGCTACCATTGTCGTTCCTGAAAATATCAATAACAGTAAATTAAATGCTATTCAAGCTTATAATGGTCATGTTGAAAAATGTGGGACAACTTCTGCTGAACGTTTACCTCGAGCTAAAGAAATCGCTGTTGAAAATAACGGAGTTTATATTGCTCCTTATGATGATCCATATACAATTGCTGGACAAGGAACTGTTGGATTGGAAATTTTAGAACAAGTCAACAAGATTGATGCAATTGTTGTACCAATTGGTGGTGGCGGTCTACTATCCGGCATTTTGACAGCAGTAAAAGAAACAAACCCAAACATACAAGTTATCGGGGTTGAGCCGGAATTAGCCAACGATACATATCTATCAATACAAAATAAAAAAATTACTCCAATTACAGGTACTACCACAATTGCAGATGGACTAAGAAGTAACCAGCCTGGTGACTTAACTTTTCCTATTATAATGAAATATTTAGACGATCTAATTCTTGTTAGTGAAGATGAGATCCGTTACGCATTCAGTTTTGTTTTAGAACGTATGAAACAATTAATTGAACCATCTAGCGCTACCACCATTGCTGCCGTTATGTTTAATAAATTAAACCAAAAAGGGAAAAACATTGTTACAGTCATCTCTGGCGGAAATGTAGACATTGGAAACATTCAAGAATTATTACTCACAAGTAATTAATTCATACCGTCGTTTTTTAAATTTAGGAGTCTAATAGTACAAAATGTGAATTTATTAGACTCTCTATCTTCATTAGATAACTCTTTTCCACCATTAATTATCTCTCCCTTATATTCTTTATATAATCGGATTTTGTAATTGAGTAGTAAAGAGTTATCGCTTCTTTATTGTTCAACAACTTCAATTTTTGCTTTTTTTGAAAACGATATATAAAACCACATTTCTCATATACTCTTTTTGAATTATGATTAGAATCAAAATGGCCACACCAAATTATATCTAAATTTAAAATTTCAAAACCATATTGTATAACCCGATTCACTGCCTCTGGAATCAACCCCCTCCCCCAATATTTCGGATTTAAAACGTAACCGATTTCTCGTTGCTTCAAATCTACTAAATTTTCGTCTGGTTTGCGTTCATGAAGACCGATACTTCCAATTACTTTATTTTCCTCCTTTAAGACGACAGCATATGTATCATTCTCTTGTATAAACAATTTAATCACTTCTTTACTTTCCTCTTCATTTTTATGGGGCGGCCAGCCGGCATTCGGACCGACAAAATCACTTTTAGCATATTCATACAGATCCTTACTATCCGATATTTTCCATTCCCTTAATATTAACCGTTCTGTAGTTAATGTTTCCATGTTTTCACCTCAATTCATCTATTCATAACTAAATAGACCAATTCGTCTACCGTTTTTTCAGCCATTAACGAAATATATTGGATGTGTTGAAATTTAATAATTCAATCACAAGTAAGGAATCGACTAGCTATTCCTTAATTTTGATAATGAGTTCTTTAATATAAGATCTCTTTCCTTCCCACCAGTTAAAAACATAAATTAATGGACAGCCAATTAATTATCCTTTTTATTTGAAGTTATTGAGAGCAAGTTATGATTTTCAGTTAAATCCTTCATATATGAATCGAGTTGTTTAAAAAACATCAAGAAAAACTTCTTAGATTTTTTCGAAATCTTTTTTCTGTATTCTATTAATTATTATTTCAAACCTCCCTCTTATAAACGTACAAGCAAAAAATAATTACTAACCTAATTAATTTTTGAGAAACTTAAGTGCAATAACATCATACTTAAAAAGTATTTTATTAAACATGTCATGATGATCTCCCATTGGTACCGTCAAGAATTTTGTGTAATGTAAGATAGATAGGGTATCTCTGAAATGGATTTAGAATAGAGGGGGGATATTTCCTCTACACAAGAGACTGAATATTCAGTCTCTTGTGTGGAAAGGGAGAATCCTCCTATTTTGTTTATTTACAATATTTGGTTAACAATAACGTTCTTCAAACATTCGCTCGAGGGCTTCATGCGCTTCGGCAAATCCTCTTAACTTTCGCCCTGCCCATTTCTCATTAAAATCTTGGATGGTCAAATACACGACTTTTTCCGCGGCTTCTAAACTATTCAAACTGTTCATCGGCTTGAGACGTTTCCGAATCTCCTTGATCGTTCGTTCGATGGCATTCGTCGTGTAAATCACACTTCGAATACTGCTTGGATCATCCATACATGTAAGGAGGACATCCAACTCATTAGCCCAAGATTGGACTTCTCTTGGATATTTGCTGGACCATTTCGACTCAAACTGTTGAAACATTTGTAACGCCATCTCCTTATTCGTCGCGCGATAAATCAGTTTGAGATCCTCTGCCACTTCAAATTGGTCTTTTTTCCGAACACGATGTAAGGTATTACGTACTTTGTGAATGACACAACGCTGCACATCGGCTTTCGGACAAACCGCCTTAAAGGCTTCCTCCAACCCCGGTAGTCCATCGAACACGCCCAGAAGCACTTCCTTGACGCCTCTTTTGTAGAGCTGTTGGAGAATCCCCCGCCATCCATAGGCGCTTTCTTGTCCTCCCACGAAGAAATCCAAAATTTCGCGATATCCTTCTTCGTTCACCCCTAACACCACATAAATGACTTCTTTCTCTACCGTATCGCGGCGAAGTTTCACGTACAAAGACCGAATAACGTTTGGATAGTGGACGATGGTACCGTTTCTCGATGTCTTCTTTCACGACATCGGTAATCCGGCTGATCGTCGTTGGAGAATAGGCATTTCCTAAAATTCGTTCGATAAACTTGCCAATTTCACGTGTGCTCATGCCACTTTGATACATCCTAATGATGGCTTCCTCCAGCCGGCCGGTGTGCCGTTGGTATGAGGCAAACAACTGTGTTTGAAATTCCCCGTTTCGGTCTCTTGGAACCAAAAGACCCTCAATCCGGCCATATTGCGTATCTAGATTTCGCTGATAGTAACCGTTTCTCATATTCTGCGTTCCAGCCTGTTCGATTTCGAGGAAATGTTTGATTTCTTCCCGCATGATCAGTTCTAATTTTTCCTTCACAAACTGACGAATGACGCTTTCCAGTTGATTTGCCCAGTCGACATTCGGTATATTTCTTTTAGACATAGGTAGGGTACTCCTTTCTCTGGAATGTGTTTTTGTCCAAATCAGAGAATACCCTACCTTTTTTCTTTTGATCTAGTAAAATGCTTTACACAAAATTTTATACATCATCTCGAAAGGGGCTTCTATTTATAATAAAAATAAAACGTTTGTTTTTTGTTGAAAACAATTTCTAAATTGTGCTTGCCTAAAGTGAGCTTCAAACTGTCGAACTCGGGGTAGAAGTTCTGTGTCCTTTTTGGGAAGAGACTATACGATTAGAATTGAAAAATGCCCCAAGTGTTTTTCATCACTTGGGGCATGGATTGAAGTTACGTTAGCAAATTCGTTCCTTATTTCTTATATTTTATATTATATTATTTGCTTTTAACCATTCTTCAAATAGCTTACTTCCGACTTCATAAGATAAATCATCTGCATCAACAGTAAAAATCTTGTAACCATATTTTTCATGGAAATCATACTTATCTAATATTTTTTTAACTAATGTAGTATCTTGTTCATTATCTAAAAAAACTACCCATTTATTTTCATTCTGAATTTTATATGCGACTGCTTCTAAATCAACATTGTTCTCATAATATCCTAAATGAAGATGCTGATTTGGATCAAATTTCACGTTTATTCACTCCCTATAATTGATTACCATATGAAGTGATGTTTTTTCATATTAGGAGCTACATGATAATGTAGATAAGGTCCTTTTCCGTCAATATAATGATAATCTAATCTAAAGATAGGCTGTTTAGTTTTTTTGTTACGAACCTGAATAATTCTTCCACCACTTGGTCCATCAATAACATAATTATCTAGATTTTTTAAGGCTTTTTCGATATGGGGCCTAGCTACAGACCAGCCTTTTTCCATTGCCTTTTTTCCAGCTTTACTAGTTAAAGCGCGTAAAGCTGCTGCAACTACAGGTACCCACTGAGCATTTACTTCATCTTGACTTAATTGAGCTTCTGCTTCTTGAATGGCAATAATTTCTTCCATTTCATTAAATACAGAATCACTTGTTAAAAACTCAAATTTTTCATCAAAATTATCAATATTAATATTTTCTAAATTAGTATTATAGTATTCGGATAATTGTTCTATGGTAGCTGGTGCAGCTTGCTCAGCAATTATTTCCACTTCATTATTTTCAAGATTTATAACTTCTTCATAGGTTGGTGTTTGTAACTCTTCTGAAAAAGTATCTTCGCTATTTTCTGTTACTGATATTTCTTTTACTGTTTCTTCTGCATATAAGACGGAAGGACTTACTGCTGTAAATACCATTACAATTGCAATCAAACTAGATAAAAAAACTTTAAAGTTCAAGTTGTCTCGCATCCTCAACTAAGTTAGTTAATTATAAATGATATGTAAATTATACCATTATTATACAAATATTTGTACTATTTTTTGAAATTTTTACATATCTTAAAAGCCTCTTCTAAATTGAAGATCCTATATCCGTCAGGAGTTTTTTTGATAGAAGATTGTATGATTATCTCTCTTAAATCTTTATTATCTAATAAAGGATTATAGCTTAAGAGTAATGCTAGGCCTCCGGCAACATGAGCTGCAGCTAAAGATGTACCGCTTCTTATAGTATAGTTACCGTCTATAGATGTACTTAATATCTTGTGTCCTGGTGCCATAACCGTGAGTTCTTTTCCAGTATTAGAGCCAACCCACCTCTCATTATTTTCAGTTATTGCCCCTACAGCAATAACTTCTTCGTATTTTGCGGGATATGTAATAGAGTTGTTTGATAGAGCAGTATTTCCAGTAGATGCAATAAGAGTAATATTTTCTGAATCAGCTTTCTTAATAGCTTCTTTTAATATACGTGAATCTTTACTTCCACCAAAACTCATGAGAATAATATCTATATCATTATTAATAGCCCACTCAATTCCCTTAGCAATATTTTCGTATGAGCCAATTTGCTTCTTATTTAATACTTTTACTGAGTATAGTTCTGCTTTTGGTGCAATTCGTGCTATAATCCCTGCTATATGTGTACCGTGTCCATTATCATCTTCGTAATTCGTCGAATGATTAATAATATTTATTCCACCTCTAATCTTCAGATCTTTATGATTACTTTTAATACCTGTGTCTAAAATAGCAATGGAAACACCTTCTCCAAAGACTTTGTAACTATCGTGAATTTGTTGAATTTTTAAATATTCAATACTCCAAGGAATTTCTTTCTTCTCAGTAGAACTATGTCTTTTTTCTTCATAACTCTCTATTTCTGGTTGTATAGATTTTTCACTTCCCTTATTATTTCCGCTACAATTAACGCAAAAAAGTATGGTCACAATAAAAAAAACAATAAATATAATTTTCTTCAATGAAACACCTCCCATGGTATTTGGTACCGTCAAGAATTTTGTGTAATGTAAATGGGGTAGGGTTTCTCTGAAATGGATTTGAATTGATAGGGGACTGATTTTCTCCACACAGGAGACTGAATATTCAGTCTCCTGTGTGGAAAGGGAGAATCCCCCTATTTTGTTTATTTACAGTATTTGGTTAATGATAACGTTCTTCAAACATTCGCTCGAGGGCTTCATGCGCTTCGGCAAATCCTCTTAACTTTCGCCCTGCCCATTTCTCATTAAAATCTTGGATGGTCAAATACACGACTTTTTCCGCGGCTTCTAAACTGCTCAAACTGTTCATGGGCTTGAGACGTTTCCGAATTTCCTTGATCGTTCGTTCGATGGCGTTCGTCGTGTAAATCACACTTCGAATACTGCTTGGATCATCCATACATGTAAGGAGGACATCCAACTCATTGGCCCAAGATTGGACTTCTCTTGGATATTTGCTGGACCATTTCGACTCAAACTGTTGAAACATTTGTAACGCCATCTCCTTGTTCGGCGCTCGATAAATCAGCTTGAGATCCTCGAAACTGATCTTTTTTCCGAACACGGCTGAGGATGTTGCGGACTTTGTGCACGACACAACGCTGCACATCGGCTTTCGGATACACCGCCTTAAAGACTTCCTCCAGCCCCGGAAGGCCATCGAAGACGCCCAGAAGCACTTCCTTGACGCCTCTTTTGTAGAGCTGCTGGAGAATCTCCCGCCATCCGTAGGCGCTTTCTTGTCCTCCCACGAAGAAATCCAGAATTTCTCGATACCCTTCTTCATTCACTCCTAACACCACATAAATAACTTCTTTCTCTACCGTATCCCGGCGAAGTTTCACGTACAAGCCGTCCAAATATAAGACAGAATAACGTTTGGATAGTGGACGATGGTGCCATTTCTCGATGTCTTCTTTCACGACATCGGTAATCCGGCTGATCGTCGCTGGAGAATAAGCATTTCCTAGAATTTGTTCGATAAACTTGCCAATTTCCCGTGTACTCATGCCACTTTGATACATCCTAATGATGGCTTCCTCCAGCCAGCCGGTGTGGCGTTGATAAGGGGCAAACAACTGTGTTTGAAATTCCCCGTTTCGGTCTCTTGGAACCAAAAGACCCTCAATCCGGCCATATTGCGTATCTAGATTTCGCTGATAGTAGCCGTTTCTCATATTCGGCGTTCCAGCCTGTTCGATTTCGAGGAAATGTTTGATTTCTTCCCGCATAATCAGCTCTAATTTTTCCTTCACAAACTGACGAATGACACTTTCCAGTTGATTTGCCTAGTCGACATTCGGTATACTTCTTTTAGACATAGGTAGGGTACTCCTTTCTCTGGGATGTGTTGGTCCAAATCAGAGAATACCCTACCTTTTTTCTTTTGGTCTAGTAAAATGCTTTACACAAAATTTTATACATCATCCTCCCATTCATCTCTTTATGTATTAATAATATTATAAATGATGCTTTTTGATTTAGATAAAAATAAATCCCGTTATTTGTCATTATTAATAAATTAATCAAACATACAATCTCTTAATTTAATTCTCCAAATCATATGGTCTTGTCCTTTATCCCAGTAATCTTTAAAATGATAATCAGGTTTTCCAAACTTATTTTGCCAAATTTTTTGAGCGTTTTTATAACCACAATCCAAACAAAATTCATCAATCCCCTTACTTCTCAAAGTTTTATACATTGCTTGAAGTAACATATTGCCAATTCCATTGCCCTGATATTCGGGATATACAAATACTGTACCGACTTCATTCAGATAACAATAGGCATTGTTCGTGCAGCTTTTTATAAGTTCACTTACTGGTCCGAATTCAATAGATCCGATGATCCTATCTTCAATAAATGCAATTAAAAAATATCGTTTTTTTCCATTACTTTCAAAATCAGCTTTCAAATATTTTTTCTTACATTCCATTTCTTTTTGAATATCATCTAGTTTATTTCCAATCCCTTCTTTAATAAACGTATCTGTAATCACGAATTCAAAAAAATCATTTAATTGTTGAATATCCTTAAGTAAGGGTCTTCTAATCTGTACATCATATATCTCCAATTCCTCCTGAAACACTTCTAAACTTAATTAGATAACCATATTTATAAAACGTTTTTGATAGGTTCTTAACCATTATATAAGTAACTGTTCGTTGGTTAACAACTTATCAACGAATATTATTTGATAGTTTCAAAATTTTACAATCAATTCTCACGATGGATTTGTTTCATTACCAACTCACAAAATTAAGTACTATTTTAATTTTTTTAAATAATGTTATAAAACTTGACTTCACTTATTTAATTACATACAATAAACGATAAATAACGATGTTTTAAGATTAATAACGATTTTTCAATTATATTCCTATATTAAAATCAAGGTGAGTGACTATGCATCAGAGTAAACGTATCGCTCGAATAAAAGAACTTTTAGCAGAAAAAAAAGAATTAACTACAAAAGAAATAATGAATGAATTTAATATCTCTCAAGATACAGCGAGAAGAGATATATTACTTCTTGTAGAAAGAGGTGCTGCCATCCGAACTCATGGAGGGATCATTTCTCCAAACTATGACAATCTTATACCTGGCTATGAAGAGCGTATGCTCCATTTTACGAAAGAAAAAAACGCCATTGCTGAAGTTGCCTTATCATATTTAAGAAAAGATGTTGTTTGCTTTGTCGATGTTTCAACAACACTGCTAAAATTTTGTCAAAAAATGAATGAAAAAGTAACTGTATTCACCCACTCTTTAGATAATGTTTTGGCTATGTCATTAAAACCATATATTAATATCAACTTACTAGGCGGGAAATTAAATATTGAAAATCGTTTTTTTTATGGCATGGACACTTTACAAAAAATAAACAAAATTCGTTTTGATATCGCCTTTATTGCGACAGGTAGCATTGACAAGGAAGGAATTTATTTGGTAAATCAAGAAGATGCTGCCATTGTACAATGTGTCATTGAAAATTCAAGGAAGGTTATCTTAGTAGCCGAAAATCAAAAATTCCAATATAAAGTCCCTTATCATGTGTGTTCCCTTGATAAAATTGATGTGTTTATTACTGATAAACCTTTAACAAAGGAACAAAGGAATTTTTTTAATGAGGATACCGAAATTAAAGTCATAAATAAGGAGTAAGTCTATGATACCAAAATTAATTTTTTCAGACATTGATGGAACTTTAATTAATTCCGGTGACGAACTATCAAAAGAAAACATTGAAACTATTAAAAAGCTTTCTTCAAAGGATATTCCCTTTATTTTGGTCTCTGCTCGATCTCCGGAAGAAATGATCGATTATTATCATTGCTTAGAACTTAACACACCATTTATTAGTTACAATGGTGGAATTATTTCTAAATATGAACATAATCGTTTTAAAATTATCTCTGATATCTGTATAGACCCGAAAGAAACAGAATTTGTTTATGAGATTATACGTACTCGATTTCCAACAATCAGTTTAAGCCTATATTCTAATACAAAGTGGTATGCTTCAAAGTTAGATAAAGGTGTTCAATACCAAAAGGAATTAAATGGATTATCACCAGTTATTATGGATTTGAAGGAACTAATTCAAACTGGGGCTCCTATCCACAAAATTATGATGATCGGCAAGACAGATGTCATTATTGAAGCTGAAAAGATACTAAAAAAGAACACGCATTTAACTTCATCTATTCACAGATCGGGCGCTTATCATTTGGAAGTAACGAATAAAAAAGCAACAAAAAAGAATGCTGTGAAATTTATTATAGAACAATTGTATAACATTGATGCTAATCAAGTGATGGCTATGGGAGATAATTATAATGACTGGGGAATGTTAAAATACGTAGGTTTAGGTGTGGCCATGGGAAATGCTCCTCAAGAAATCCGAGATTCAGTAAAATTTTCAACCGATACATGTATCAATAATGGTGTTGCTCAAGCAATTGAAAGATTTGTGCTTCGTAGGTAAAATATTACATCAATTTAACTCAAATTTATATCTTAAAAATATAATGCTATTAGTATTGGCGTAACATGATAAATGGCGTGACAATACAAGTTAAGTGACAGTTTATTCATTTAGCAGGGACTATTGTTTAGAGACAAAATACGTTTCATCTTTTGCAGTGCAATAAAAAAAATCAGCCGTAGTTTGGCTGAAGGATTAAATAAAGGGAAATTAAGTTATGTACCAATATACAAACTAATAATGGGCAATTCTTTTTTTTGTTTCCTTTAAGACAGGCTTGTCCATTTTCGCTATTTTAAGTGATTTAACCCCTTTATGATACTTTCCTAATGCTGCTTTTTTTTCTCGTTTTAAAGTAGAAGACCTTATATTTTTATTTTTCATTTTCGGTCTTCAGCCTCCTCCTTGATCAATTCGATCTTCAATTGACTTTACAAAAGGTTCATATAAACCTAACAGTATAAAATTCGACGTAAATTGCGTGAACTCCTGCTCATTTTCCTCATTGATAACATTATCTTCATATATAAATATAGCTAATCCGAGACGTGGTTTTCCAACATTACGAACGGTAATAAATTGTGAAAATTTTGCATGCGGTGTTTCCATTCTCCCCTTTACATTTTCTTCCTTAAAGCGAATTCCTTCTATATCTAATGATGAACTTATATAAAATTTTGCGTGATGCAGATCTTTCGGATGTTTAAAATAGACTAATTCATAATCATCCGACACTTTCCCGTCTTTATGCTTCGGAAAGTACCAAATAAAATCAATTTTTTTCTTTTTTAATTTAAAAATTCTTTTTATTTCTAATTCAACAGCCGTCATGTAGGCCGTAATCTTTGTGTCAATAACATCTTCTATATCACCATTTTCTAAAGATTGTATGACATCCCCTAACTTTGATTCGATATCTTCAATATCAACAAAGTGAACATTGTTATTCTTAAAAGGAATGGATACACAGTACATAAAACCAAAAATAATTAAAGCATATAGACAAACTAATAAAACAAATTGTAAAGTTGAAAAAAGTGCACTATGGTCCTCTTGATATTGTAAAAACGGCAATGAAAACGGACTGGCCATGAATTTATGTAAATATCCTAATAAATCGGCTGATTTTTCATCAATGTATTTGACAATGATAAATAACAATACACCAACAACATTGCCATACTTTTTTTTCAACAAAAATCACCCACTATAAATAGGATTGAAATAAAATATATCAAAATTTTCCAAAAACTACAATGACCCATTTTTCCCTATTTTTAAGTGGGTATTATTTTTATTCTCGTCTTTTGTATTTCTTTCTAATGTAGCAAAATGTACCGTTTTTCCATTACTTAGCTTTTTTTTTCTCTTATTTTTAATGATGCAATTCTTATGTATCTTGTCAATCCTTTTCAAAGTTTGCCCCCTCAAGTCTTGATGTTTAATTCTCATGTTGAATCCTTGAAAGCACTGTAGTATCAATGGATTTCACCATATCCTGTTACTAAACAGCAATACTTTTTATGATGAACTTCTCCATAAATCATATGAAAAATTCATTGTTTTAGTACACAATATTTGCCATTACTAATACCATTATTTGTAAATTGTGATGGGATTTATACATTTTTAAAAAAAGAAAAGCTTTTCATTCTCTCCATTATTTAAAAAAATACGGTTAAATTTTGTGCTTTGATAAGAAGAACAGTTTGTCATAATATCCCACAAAAGGAGTTATATTATCAATTTGTTTCCTTTAATCACGAAAAATTACAACTTATCTCCCATTAACCGATAGGATTGATTCATTACTCCTTGTTCTAGCTCCGTAAAAATATAAATAATATAAATCATTAAGGAATTTTTTTCCTGATTCATTACTTTCGACAATTACAATTTGTCTTTCAAAAATATTTTTATTCATCCTTTAAATAAGCGCAACCTAAATTAAGCAAAACAAAAATACTCCTGATAATCAAATAAGATCTTTCTTCAAAATTGATTATCAGGAGTAACATCCTACAAATTCCTTGAAAGCTATTTTTCCCTTTTTTCGACTGTACTTCCGATATTTCTGCTTTGGTGTTGACAAGACTGCATAATGAGATAAGGAGAAAAAGATTCTTATTCAGTAACATTCATTGAAATTGAATATTATATTGATTGCGCTTCCTGGAGACTAATTGATACTTTCTTTGCTGGATGACGATTCGGCAAATGAATATTTCCTTTTCCGAATAAATTTTCTCGTAAAGTATTAGCTTCATATTCTTTCCGATAAATGCCTCTCGCTTGCAATACAGGAACAACATGGTCCACAAACTCTTCTAATGTAACAGGACTCGCGGCTTGAATAATATTAAAGCCATCCACATCACCTTCTATGGACATTTTTTCTAATTTATCTGCAATTTGTTCTGGTGTGCCAACAAGTTTCATTGCCCCTATTCCTAATCCATGGTGTAAAACGGCTTCTCTCACTGTCCACCGCTTACTTGTACTTTCTACAGTATACTTTTGTAAAAATCCGTGGGAAGCATCTGTGATTACATCTTCCACGTATTCTTCCGGATTATATTGAGAAAAGTCAACACCTGTATGGCCAGACAGTAAAGCTGCTGTTCCCTCATAACTAAGGAAAGATAGTAATTCCTCATATTTCGCTTTAGCTTCTTCCTCTGTAGAACCAACGATAGGAACAATTGCTGGAAAAATTTTAATGTCATAAGGATCGCGCCCAAATTTTCTCGCACGTTCTCGAATATCAGCTGAAAATCTTTGTAATTCTTTAATATTGTTTCCTGTTACAGTAAATATTCCTTCAGCATGTTTTGCTGCAAAATCTCGACCCCTAGATGATGCACCTGCTTGAAATAATACAGGCGTCCGTTGTGGGGAAGGATCGACTAAATGCACACCAGGGACATTAAAATATTTTCCTTTATGATTAATCGGATGTACTTTTTCTGGATCGGTGTAAATTCCGTTTTTCTTATCAAATTTTATCGCATCATCTTCCCAACTTTTTTCCCAAAGTTTATACACGACATCCATATATTCATCCGCACGATCGTATCTTGTATCGTGCTCAATTTGTTTTTCTAAACCTAAGTTTATTGCCTCACTCTTTAAATAAGAGGTTACGATATTCCAAGCCACACGACCTTTTGATAAATGATCTAAGGTTGAGAACTCTCGAGCAAGTTTATATGGTTGGGTATAAGTGGCTGAATAAGTAGCAGCAAAGCCAAGATGTTTAGTTGCTGCCGCCATGGCAGAAATTTGTAATAATGTATCATGCAATGGTACCTGTACAGCATTACGTATTGCAGGTTTATAACTATTTTCATACACATCATATATCCCTAATACATCTGCTAAAAAAATTGCATCAAATTTTCCCCGTTCTAATAACTTGGCTAAATTAATCCAATAATCTAAATCCCTATGACGATGACCTTGATCTTTTGGATGTTTCCAAAGTCCAGGCGAATGAGGAGCAACTGAATTTTGTGTAAAACCATTTAAATGAATTTGTTTCTTCATGTGTAAACACTTCCTTCTTCTTTATTTTCGTAAAATAATCATTAATCCAAAAAATTCATCCAAAGAAATCTAAACTAATTTTTCATTTAATATTTTTAAAGGGTAAAAAGACAAGTTGAATATTGTTTATCACCTCACTAAACTGTCTCTTACCTCATCGTTTAATTCCAAGTTAACCAAGCTGAATAGTTTGTTTACTGAGCGAAAGATTCTATAATTTATAATCAAAAAAATATTAAAACCTCTTCCAAAAGGAAGAGGATATCATCAATCTTTTCGCTCTTCCTTATCTTTCAAGCTGAAAGCTTGCTGGAATTAGCACCTGTTTACTTAATCTTTATGAAGTAAAGGTTGCTGCAGGTTCATTGGACCAGTTTCCTCCCCTGACTCTTGATAAGGTAAAATTCAGTTTTTATTGAATTTTTTATATTTTAATATTATATTCTTACTATTGTCAAGTGCTATAATCTATCTAAAATTCGAAGAAATCATATGTGTAGGCTTTGATGAGCACTGATATGAAACAATAATACCTTTTGTATTTCGCAAGTAAAAAGTGAGCCATTTCGCAATTTAAAATTGAGCCACTTTATCCGTACTTGAATTTATCCATTCCTCAGTTTCCCTCATTCTAAATGATGGGCCAACCATGTTTATTAC
>NZ_JAOUSE010000021.1:0-44800 GCF_025660415.1 Pallidibacillus thermolactis | reverse complement strand
GCTATTCATTATAGCTTGTTCTTTATGAATCTTTGGGTTCAACTATCTCTAATTCCTTAGATATTATATCAACTGAAGGATACAATTTTTTTATTATTCTGATTAGCAACTTCCTTACGCAATTTATTGTTTTCAATTTCTAATTTTTGAATATCCTTTTGTCTATCTTCTATTTGTTGGATAAGACGTTTATTTTCAGCTTCCAACTTTTCTATATATAATTTCATTTCGAAGCTGTCAACTACTTTCTGTCTTAATCCATCTATATACATGGAAAGCTCCGCTTTTTCACTTTTGAGCTTTTTAGTCCTATTAATATTTAAAATGTCTTCTTTTTCAATTTCTTGAATTCGTTTTTCAATATAGAGTTTTAATGTATTTGTATTTAGGTTAATCTGACTTCTTGGTACTTTTGCCCCCGTTGAAACAGCGGAAATAGATAGTTTACTAGACTGCTTTATTTGTTCTTTTAATTGTCTTTGTTTCATACAGACCTTTTGTAGATATTCTTCTAACAAAATCAATTGTTCCTGTATTTTTGTGCTGCTAATTTCACTTAATTCACCAATCCCATATCTTAGAGTGTTTTCATTTACACATTCTTTAAGTTCAATGTCGATGCCCATTTGGTAATCTCCTCGTTAACATTTTCAATATCGGAAATTATGATTTCTAATTGTGGATAAGAAGATAAGATGAATTCTTTTCCTTTCTCGTTCAAAATAGAAAGAAGTAATTCATGCTCTTGTAAAACTCGGTTTTGATAAAACTTAATTAAAGAAGAATATTCATTCTCATAATCTCTTTGATACTTTGAATCCTGTTGAACTAATTCTTTATTATGTTGAACGATTTTTGACTTATCAATAAATCGTTTATAAGTGAAATCAAACGATTCAATATTAGGTACTTTTGGACTTAGAAAATACCATTTTTCAAAGGTTGCAAGACGATATTGACGCTCACACAACATTCCTAAATGTTTAGTACATACCCCAACGATACTTTCACGTAAGGGGTTATATTTTAAGGTATTGATAATTTCATCAATATCCTTAAAAATATTGAATTTCTTCTTTTTGAGAAATTTATTAATCTCTTCATATGCTTTTATTAATTCTGGTTCTGATAGTTCTTTTTTTATAAAGTGATTTTGATTGTTTAGTTCCAAACCTAAAGAAGTTCCATCATTCGTTGCCCGATTGAATAGTGTTTCCTTTATAAGTTCGTCTCTAAAATAATGCTTTGTCATTTCTTCAGACAAATGATTCATATGCTCTCTTATCCATTGCAAACTAACTTTATCTTTTAGGATATTAGCCACGGCTACTCTAAATTGATGAGGATTTAAAGTATAAAAAGTATCACCTATTTTAGGAACATTTGGTAAAGTTTTTGGGATTGTACCTTTTAAATAGCTGTCAATTTTCAGTAAATGTATTTGGGCTTTTTCATATTCAGAAATGTTATCAAACAATTCATTTTGATTTCTATAAAAAAAGGTATCAAAGAGATTATCAAACGTTGTCCGACCATATATCTTATTAAACTTGTTCAAAAATAAATAATTCGTGCTTCCTTTTTTTCTCATGTCTTTTGAAAGTTTCATAAGAGTTCGATAAGCCTGTACAGTTTCAGGAAAAGCGATTGTTTTAGTCCATTTGCCATTATTTTCAGCAGTTGTTTTAAAAGTAAAAAATTCAAGTATAAATGCTTTTGCTTTTTTGTTTAATATTGTTATGTCCTTTAATTTACCAGCTTCTAATCTGTGAAGTTCACCTTTTCTCATACCTGTGTGGGTTAAAATAACAATTAGACACGCCATCATACGATCTTGTTTTCTAAGGCTTTTATCCTTCATATCTTTTAAGGCACATTTAACAACAAGATTAAAAATTCTTTCTGGGATATTTGGTGTTTTACGGACCTCTTTTTCCGCTTTCCTTTCTGCTATCGGAACAGTAAGTATCTTTTGAAACTCCGATAAATCTATGTCATATCCAGCGAATTGAACTTCCTGTAAAAACCTACCAACACTTTTAAGAAGCATTGATAAATAGTTTTTTGTTAAATTATTTTTTTTAAGAGTTTCCACATATTCCTTAATGATCTCTGGTGATAGGTATCTTAAATCATACATATATTTTTCTTTTTCCAGATAAAAAATGAATCTTCTTATCTCACTGAATCTGCTATAAACTGTGCTGGTTCTATTTCGTTTATTAAACAGCTCACGCAGCATAATTTTTTTCAATAATACTCTAAACATTTTTGACTTGATAGGGGAAAAATCAAGTGGGTGTGCCTTTGGGTGTAGTTTATCGGCAATCTCCCATCTATTATCAGAAAACCTCAAATTTGTCCTAATCAAGAGGGGTGGTTCATCAATAAAATCACTTTTTAGGTAATTCTGTTGCCCGGATAATGTACTTGCATTATCTATATTCCACTCTATTTTCTCAGTGTTCATTTTCCCCCTCCTTAATCGAATACATTTTTGATAAGTAACTTCCATACAACTCCATCAAACCCGAATAAAAGTTCCTTTCAGCAACTGAGGTCGAATTTTCTTTATTTTTTTTATAAACTTTCATTTTCTCTTCAAAATAAGAACTACGTTCAATAGTTGTTACAAACTTTTTACAAGTCAAACACTTATAAAAACTATCTTCGTCCAGTTCAACTTTTATACATGATTCACTTGCACAATTACCAGCACCATGTTGAACAGGTGGTAAGTCTTTAACTGATTCAATATCAACAATTTCTCCCTGTAATTCATCATCCAAAATTGAAACTTCATAGAGTGCCTCAACATACCGTTTTGTATTCTCTCTATCACGATAATGTTTAGCTGCAACTCCGGCTGTGTTTCCCGTGATTACGCCAACCTCTAATGTTGAAATAAGACCATCCTCAACCATTTGCCAAGCTCTCTCAATATATGTATCTCGTAAATTATTAGGGCTGTATTGTAAACTAATTTTCTCTTGATCATATAAGTTTTTACAAATTTCTTTAAATAAACGATTAAATCTGTCCTTTAATTTAATCACTTTATTATCAAGATAGTAATGACTACAAATAAAAATATACTTTTTTAAAGGTGAATCTGCTTTTTCATAAATTGCTTGAGTTAGTTTTAAAGCCCTTTCAATTAATCGAATATGTTCTATCATGAAGACCTCTGTCTTATATTTTCTTCCGGAAGTCTTAGAGTAATATTTAATTGTGCCAAATTCACCACTTTCATCAATTGATACAACGCAATCTCTTTCTAATCCTAATATCTCACCGTGGCGAAGTTTTGTTTCAATAGATAATTGTAAAACAATTAATAATGTTTCATCTTCTTTATTCTTTACTCTTCGAGTAAATTCCTTTTGTATTTCAGTAAAGTCTTCTGATGGAATTGGAATTCCACCCTTATTTTCAATTTGAATTGAACTGAATTGGTCAATACTCAACATAGTAATGCTATATTTTCGTTGAATATGCTTTAGATAACTGCGTATGATACCAATTCGTGACTTGGTTGTTTTATCGTTGTATTTTTCATTTGATATGAGACTTGCATGATAGAAAATTAAAAATCTATTTGAAAAAGGTTTAACCTCACTTGATCCCAATAGTTTGTCGGATACCGTTAATGAAGGTTTTAAGGTCAATACTTTTAATTCATCTTGATAATAAATTTCTGCTTGATTTAAAAAGTCTACTAAGACATAAAATTGGTTGTAAGTACCTCGATATGTCAAATCAGATTTCCATATGTAATCTTTTAAGTCCTCTCTAAATTCGATATTGTGTACTTTTTCAAAGTTCATAAAAGAATTATTAATGTTTCCTATGTGAGTTCCACTTTTATTAAGGTCAGCAACAACAAACCATTTATCACATTCAGGATAGTCGCCTATTCCATTGGTGTTTACAACCTCATAGCCCTCTTCAAGACTTTTCTGATATAAGATATGAGTAAAAAGATCACTGTTGAAATAAAATGAATTGAATAACCTTTCTCCGTTTTCTTCTAAGTAAATATCATCTATGGATCTATAAAACATTGCAAGAAAAGGGTAGGCTTCATGTTTTCCGACAGGGTTATATTCTTCAATCATTTGTTTGAAAAAGAGCAATTGTTTTTTAAATGTATCTTTGTTAAAATCCTCAAACCTATCAATTTTGTAACCACTCAAACTATTCTCAAATAATGTAGTCATAACTCTATGATGGACGGTAAATTTGTAACCGCTTTTTTGATCAAAATCCTCTAAAAAACTTTTCATAATTCTAAATAAAAACTTATTCTCCGTAGGCATAAAAAAATTGCCGTATATGAACTTATTATGAGCGTGGTAGCCTACCTGTATAATTTGTCCAACCTTTGAATTAATCGGAAAATTGGTACTGATACTTCAATAAAAGGAGTTATATTAAGTTTTTTCTTACTTCTCACTTCAAACTCGTATGGCAAGAAAAGATTTCTATAATTTACTATAAACGATTTCACTTCGGGATTCGTAATCACATCAAAAGAGATGATATTTTGATATAAATTGCTAATCATCTCTCTTGATGTTTGAGAAAAATTACCAAGTTTAGAGATTTCATGAAAAATGAAACAATAATTTTCCCAATTAAAATCCTCTTGGCATCGTATGTATTTTCCGATAATTAACAAAATTTTTTAATATACAATAATTTCAAGTTTCCTCTTTTTGCTTTGAATTTCCGTTTCATCAGAATGTCGCAGGTATCCTTAGTTTGAAGCCATTGCCAAATAAAATTTTTTATTTGCAAATCGGATTCAAGAGATGCAATTATTGAGAAAATCGTCTCGTTTTCAATGTCAGTATAATAATCATTTGTTTTTGTCTTTATCATAAGTCTCTTTGTACCTTTCGTTGTTTTTCCTCAATAATTCTACTTTATCTTCATCATCAGGATTATAATAGGCTTCACAACTTTTCGGACTTGCATGACGAAGTTCTTTTTGCAGCTCTAAAATTTGCATTCCGTTTTTTACTCGATTCATAGCAAAAGCATGTCGAAAACGATGGCTTAGATTAGTAGATTTTGAACCTATATCTACATGAATCCCTGCTTCTTTGAAAATCCCCCGAAGAACATACCCCCATCCAGCCTGTGTAATAGGAGTATAGTGTTGGTGATTTAGAAAGATATATTGATTCTCATTGTTTACAAGGGGAGTCATACTAACCCTGTCTGCTTTTGCAATATTTTTTAGGTTTTCCCTTTTTATTGAACTTTTACTTAAAAGAATGTCATCTCTCGATTCGTCTATGTATTCTTGAATCAATTCTGCCATTTCTTCTTCTATTAGGACCGTCTGGTATCCAAGGTGATTACCTTGTTCTCTATACCAAGCATCATTATATTCATCTTTCGATGTAGGTGTTATAACCCCTTTGGCCCTTTGTGTAGGCTTGTCAGACATTCTATCACGGATGATGAGGTTATAATAACCTTCTTTATATGATGGCACTATATCTTCAAATGTTAGCCCTAAAACCTCTCCTATACGCAGCCCATAATTATACATCAAATCAATAATCACTTTTTCACGTATTCCATAGCTCTTTTCAATTACATCCATAATTCTTTCGTATTGATAAGGCTTTATGTATTTCGGAACAGATTGTTGCTTAAATACTTTTTTATTTGCCTTGTATCTTTCCTGTGTCCCTCTATTTGCATGTGCAAAGAATCCATTACCTATAGTTGTACCTATTGTTATCGTTTCAAACAAAAATGAATCTGTTAGGCCATACATTTTCTCTAAAAAGTTCCTATAAACATTTAGATAGTTGTTATATGTCTGATTGTCTCGTCTAACCCGAAGATCAACGCTCCTACACTACCTTCTTTTTTTCCCCCTTCTAAAAACAAGCGTAGATCCCTAATATCACTGTTAGTTAAATTTTGTGGATTATCAATATGTACAAGTTCCAAAAAAGAGTAGAACACCTTTAAAGCTGAAAAAGCAGTTTCTCTTTTTTTATATTTGTCATCGCCAATCTTTTCATTCAAATAGATATTGGCATCTTCTATTAAGTTTCCTTTTAAATCTGTTATTATGAAGTAAGTTTTCCTTCTTACGGTTGATAGCTTAATAAAGCCAATTATCCCAAACTTTTGGATAAGCTTCATTTTTACTGTCGTATCGTTCATAAACTGTTCCTAACGATGTTTGTCTATCCTTAATTACCCCCATATAGTTTTACCCCCATGGTATAAGGTCCTCGGTCTATCGACCTGCGGATACGCCTCCCGCTGTGGGCTACGTCCCCATCCAACTGCAATTAGACTTTTATGTTTTTCTTTATAACTGAATATAGACAATAACCCCACTAATCATAAGTATAGAACATCATAAAAAAATATCCAATACTTTCCTGAAATCATGTACAGATACTTGGCTTTTCATAACCGAAAGTCGTACCTACCGCTCCCATAAAAAAAGCAATAAGCCATAATGTTTTTTCTGGGATACGCCACATTTGTTTAACAGCTCGTCTTTTATCTAGCCCCATCACCAAAAAACCGATGACATTTACGATAATGAAAACTAGAGTGAAAATGTTTTCCAATAAGATCCCCCTATTCTTTTACCACACAAAATAAAACAGTCACTCTTCATAAGGAAGAATGACTGATTTCGTTAAACTTATTTATTTAATTGAGCTTTCGCTGCGTTTACTAACTCAGTGAATGCTTTTGGATCTGTAACTGCTAAATCAGCTAGCATTTTGCGGTTCACTTCGATACCAGCAAGTTTTAATCCATGCATTAAACGGCTGTAAGAAATACCGTTTTGACGTGCTGCCGCATTAATACGAGTGATCCATAATTTACGGAATTCACTTTTTCTTTTACGACGGTCACGATATGCATATACTAAAGATTTCATTACTTGTTGATTTGCAACTCTATATAAAGTATGTTTTGAACCGAAATAACCTTTTGCTAATTTAAGTACTCGTTTACGACGTCTACGCGTAACAGTACCACCTTTAACACGTGCCATAATAAAAACCTCCTAAAATTTCTTAAAGCTGTTTAAAAATTAGATCATATGTTTAATGCGTTTGTAATCTCCAGATGAAACGACTGCACTTTTACGTAATTTACGTTTTTGTTTTTGAGATTTATTTGCGAATAAATGGCTTGTATAAGCATGGGAACGTTTTAATTTACCAGTTCCTGTTCTTTTAAAACGTTTTGCTGAGCCTTTGTGTGTCTTCATTTTAGGCATGAGTATTCCTCCTTAAATTACTTATCCTTATCGGTTTTTGGTGCTAAAATTAAGAACATGCTTCGACCTTCCATTTTTGGTTTTGTTTCAATTGAAGCAATATCTGCACATTCTTCTGCAAATCGATCAAGCACCTTTTGACCAATTTCTTTATGTGTAATTGCACGACCTTTAAAGCGCAAGGAAGCTTTCACTTTATCGCCCTTTTGTAAGAACTTGCGAGCATTTTTTAATTTTGTATTAAAATCATGCTCATCAATTGTTGGGCTAAAGCGAACTTCTTTCATCGTAATTGTTTTTTGGTTTTTACGTTGTTCTTTTTCACGCTTTTGTTGCTCAAAACGGTATTTACCGTAATCCATAATTCTTGCCACCGGTGGTTTCGCGTTTGGAGCAACTAATACAAGATCGAGATTTCTGCGACTAGCGATTTCTAATGCTTCATTTTTTGACTTAATGCCTAATTGTTCGCCATTGGCATCAATTACGCGTAATTCACGAGCGCGAATGCCCTCGTTAACAATCATATCTTTGCTAATATTAAGACACCTCCAGAGATTGGTTGAATACCCTGTTTGAGTGAAGAAGGAACGCCTTGCATTTTATCCAATAAAAAAAGTGCAGGACTATACACCCGCACATCATTATTCTATGAATAACAAACATATCATCCGTTTGCTTAAACCTGTTAACAACTTTTAAAAGCGTTCTCCAGGTGAGAAGCGGGTGCCTCTTCTTTTACAAACATTGTATTCAATTTAACTTTCTCAATCTTAGCATATAATAGACATGATGTCAATAAGGCATGTTTATTTATTGCAACAGAGAAAATTATAGCAAACCTAATATAAAAATACAATAGTTTTTCTTTATTTCATATACAAATACGCCATTCACAGACTTCCTTTAAACTCCGCTCATTACTTATCGATAAAAAAGAAAGACCGTTTGATAAACGATCTTTCTTCACCGATTTGAAAATATTAACGAAGTACCCGTGCTTCTTCTTTTATTTGTTGTAGGAATTCGTTAAAGGCTACAGTTTCAGATTTTTTCTCACCATATTTTCGAACATTCACTGCATTTTCCTCAACTTCTTTATCCCCTACAACAAGCATATAAGGGATTTTTTGGATTTGGGCTTCACGGATTTTATAGCCCATTTTTTCATCACGAAGATCCAATTCCACTCTTATGCCTGATTTTTTCAATTCATCATGAATCGCTTTGGCATAGTCAAAATGAAGCTCATTCGAAACAGGAATCACTTTGGCTTGAACTGGTGCCAGCCAAGTTGGGAACGCACCTTTGTATTCTTCAATTAAATATGCAACGAAGCGTTCCATTGTTGAAACAACACCACGGTGGATAACAACTGGACGATGTTTTTCACCGTCTTCACCAATATAAGTTAAGTCAAATCGTTCAGGTAATAGGAAGTCAAGTTGAACTGTAGATAATGTTTCATCTTTACCAAGGGCCGTACGCACTTGAACGTCTAATTTCGGACCATAAAATGCCGCTTCCCCTTCTGCTTCGTAATAATCAAGGCCAAGGTCATCCATCGCCTGTTTTAACATACTTTGTGCTTTTTCCCACATTTCATCATCGTCGAAATATTTTTCCTTGTCTTCAGGATCACGATAAGATAGACGGAATTGATAATCTGTAATATTGAAGTCTTTATAAACTTCCAAAATTAACTCGACAACTCGTTTAAACTCTTCGTGTATTTGATCAGGACGAACGAAAATATGTGCATCGTTTAAAGTCATTCCACGAACCCGTTGCAATCCAGATAATGCTCCGCTCATTTCATAGCGATGCATCATTCCGAGTTCTGCAATACGGATCGGCAGTTCACGATAACTATGTGGTTCATTTTTGTACACCATCATATGATGTGGACAGTTCATCGGACGAAGCACTAATTCCTCGCCATCACCTAAATCCATTGGTGGGTACATATCTTCATGATAATGATCCCAGTGACCACTTGTTTTATACAAATCAACATTAGCTAACACTGGTGTATATACGTGGTCATATCCTAGTTCAATTTCTTTATCAACAATGTAACGTTCGATTGTACGGCGGATGGTCGCCCCTTTCGGAAGCCATAATGGTAAACCTTGTCCTACTAATTGGTTAATGGAAAATAGATCAAGTTCTTTACCGAGTTTTCGATGATCCCGTTCTTTTGCTTCCTCACGTATACGTAAATACTCTTCCAAATCTGCTTTTTTGAAAAAGGCAGTTCCATAAATTCGTTGCAACATTTTATTGTTACTATCGCCGCGCCAATAAGCACCAGCAATACTTAACAGTTTAAATTCTTTAATTTTACCAGTTGAAGGCACATGGATACCACGACATAAATCGAAAAATTCACCTTGTTCATAAAAAGTAACGGTTTCATCTTCCGGAATAGCTTCAATCAGCTCTAATTTGTACTCATCCCCAATTTCTTTATACTTTTGAATGGCTTCTTCACGACTCACCACAATCCGTTTAATCTCGAGATTTTCACTAATAATTTTTTTCATTTCTTTTTCGATTTTTGGAAGATCATCAGGTGTAATCGCTGGTTCTACATCAACATCATAGTAAAAACCATTTTCAATTGTTGGTCCTACACCTAATTTCACATTAGGAAAAAGACGTTTAATCGCTTGTGCCATTAAATGAGCTGTACTATGGCGCATAATATCAAGACTTTCTTCATCTTTATCCGTTAAAATTTGGATTTCTCCATCCTCTTCAATTGGAGTTCTTAAATCTAATAATGTTCCATTCAACTTACCGGCTAACGCTTTTTTTCTCAATCCAGGACTAATAGATTGAGCGATATCTTCCGTTGTTACCCCTTTTGGAAACTCCTTCACTGCACCGTCCGGAAATTGAATTTGAATGACATCTGACATCATCTTTACCTCCTTGAATGAATAACTGTGAAAAAAAAACTCGTCCCTAAAGCTAGGGACGAGTTGAATTTACCCGTGGTTCCACCCTGATTCCCACAAAGTACAATAATATATCGATCCTTTGTGGCTCAGTTCCAATAACGGTTGGTACCGTCAACTATTACTAGGACTTGCCGTTCACAGTTGAAGTTTAAAGGTGGTAAGTTATTTATCCGTGTTAGGAAGTTTCCAGCCACGACTTCCCTCTCTGTAAACCGTAATAAATAACCCATGTCCTTCGCATTACTTTTCAATGATGATTTCATTTTTATATGATAGTATTATAATCATTTTAAATATAAAAAGCAAGAAGCAAATGAACTTCTTGCATTGGAATGCACATTTTTTAAAATTTATTAGAAATAGAATAATTGCTAAACTCACGTAACGAAAGAATCGTAATTTTTTCTTCAAATATATTTTTTAATGTTTGAATGATACCGAAATCAGGGTGGTCAGTAAATAAATAAATATGTTCTGGTGCAATCGATATAAGAGGGGCAATCGTAATCGAATCAACATAGACAGGATGGTCAGAAAGCAATTTCCGGTCAATCCGTTTATTGAGTTCAGACCGTTTCATCAATTGTTTTTGTTCATTAAAAAAAGTAAAGCCATCATCATGAACTAAATAGATCGTTTTCATTTGTGGTTTTCGATTCATTAAAAAACTGCGAAGATAATGAATAAACGCTTGGTAATCCTGTTCCATTTTATATTCATCAATGGCCGTTTCAATATAGGAAGACAATTTTTCCAAGTACGTTCTTAATCGAAACATCACAAAGGCATCAAAGGAAAAAGAACGATTATGAAATAATAGTTCATTTAAAGCATGATCAATTTGTCGTTCTTCTTGTTCATGATTCATATCAACCGTAAGATCCTTTCGTTTCCCATCCAATATGGAGAAGAGTATATTAATAATTTGCATTTGCTCGTCTTCATCCGTATAAAAAAACTCTTCCTGAATCACTCGTTTGCACCAATCTACCCTTTTTTTATGCATAATTAGTTTTTTCAGTTGTTTATGTATGATCAAAAGTCCTTTTTCTCGATTTTGGTCATCCATTTGGATCGTTAGGTCATGAAAACCTTTTTGGACTTGGATCATGTTTGAATCGGATTTTTTAAATAAACTATATAAAAAATCCAATTCTTCTCTATTTTGAAATTGTATTTTAATCAAACTTCGTCCCCCCTGTGAGGCATTCCTGTTTTCATATATATGGGGGGCTTGGACGTTTTAGAAGTACGTTTTCTTTTTTTAAACATTTAGTCTCGTGAACAGTTCCTTTTCAGTAAATCAAGCTCGGGTAATCAAATTAGAACATACAATTCGGTTGAATACAGATTACTGCCGTTTATTCTCCCCGTCAATTGGAACTGGCTCTGCCAAATAGCGAATACGTTCAATTATACGGGCTGCTTTAACGACTTCTTCTTCTCCCCTTTGGGAGTATGTTAAATGTTGTTGTAATTGCTCTAAGTCAAAGTTCGATGTGAAAAAGGTCGGGAGTTTTTCCAACATTCGATGCTGCATAATTGGACCAATGACTTCATCCCGTGCCCAACTTGAGACAGACTCCGCTCCAATATCATCAAACATTAAAACCGGTATTGTTTTTAACATATTTAGTTTTTCATCTAACGTATGATTCCCGATCGCTTGTTTCATTTCACGGATCAATTCCGGTACATAGACAATAATGGAAGGAATGCCTTTTTCCGCTAATTCATGGGCAATTGCCCCAAGCAAGAACGTTTTCCCTGTCCCGAAGGCTCCGTAAAAATAAAACCCTTTTTGGAAGTTTTTCCCGTCATAATTGGCAATAAATTGTTCAACCTTCTGAACGGCTTTAATACGATTCGGTGTATCTAAAATGATGTTCGTTAAAGAGGCTTCCAATGTTTCTTTGGGCATATATAAACATTGAATAAGTTGTTCCGCTTTTTTTCGTTCCTCTTCCATAACCCGTAATCGACATGGAACATAATGGACATCGATACTATTGTTTTTCAAAACAAGTTCAGGTTCATAACCCTTCAATATATTTTTACACTCAGAAACAGACTCACAGCATTCGCAGTCTTTGCATTGAGATGTAAATTCATACAGTTTACCGAGACTGCGGTCAATCATTGACCGTGTCACTTCTCCTTGATGGTTAGCCAAAAAGGCTTTCACCCGATTATCATTCAAAACTTCCCTGCGCATCTCTTCATACCGTTTTTGAAAATCACCGCGTGCCGCCATTTTTTTTAACGTATCACCGATATTTTTCACCGGTATCACCTCCTATTTTTTATATTTTTTCAACCGTTCCTCTAATTTCTTCTTCTCGGCTTCAAAATCAAAATTTTCATCAACTTCCACCTGTTTCGTTTGACCACCGTTTTTAAGCCAATCAGGTACAGGTTCTTGTCTCGTTGTTCTTGTAGTTTTTCGTGGTGAAGATTTGATCTCTTTTTGCTGTTTTTGCCAATCAACGTACTTACGATGTTCGCTTTTAGCCAACTCCATGGCCTCTGTCACAGTTTTTACTTTTTTCCGAGACCAATGAGAAGCAATTCGTTCCACAAAGGATTTCGTCAATTTCATATCTGTACGCAACATACAATATTGAATTAATACGTTCACAACACCAGGGGTTAAATTTAGTTTCACCATAATTTCTTCAATTAGCCTTAAATCACTTTCAAGGGGCTCTGAACCTTCCGAAAGGTCGATTAATAGTTGTCTTGGACTAACCGTTTCCAAGTAGCGGATTAACCGCTCTTCTTGTGTTTTTGGCACATCGATATTGGCATAATAAATTGGTGATTGCGTCCGGTCCACTAATTTGGGAAGAGAACTATAATGTTCGATCGTATACCAATCCCTGGCAGCTTTACGCAAGGCTTCAATATCGATTTGATTTTGTTCATTAATTGCGCTGTATAAAATATTTTTCATTTGAATAGCATCTATTTCATATAGAAAAGCTAATTTGATAATCACATCTTTTACTTCTGTGGTAATCGCCTGTTTTGGAATGACCGATTCATTAAGCCCCGCGAGAAATAAATCAAAATCAAAATGTGGCGGTTGCACCATGATCGTTTCTGGTATTTCCTTTGTAGGATATTTTACTGTTAAATCATGTTCATCTATCTGGTCATGATAAGGAAAATGGGATGATGAAAAAACATCCTGAAACCCTTTCGTAATTTTATCGAATCCTGTTTTATCAATCACTTTATTGGCAAACGTCTGTTTTAAACGATTGTAATAATCGCGACCAACTTTTTGATATAAATAGATATTGAGTAAGCCATCCGTAAAAAATTGCTTTGGCGAAAGGGGAGGTTTCATCACATAAATAAACGAACGCAAATCTTCGTTTTCTTTCATATAAGTTTCCATTAACCCGATCGCTTCAAGTTTTTGCCTAGCTTCGTAAATTTGTGATAAATTTAAATCTAGCAAATTCATTAAATAGTAATGGGAAGCAGGCTCCGTTTCTAGTTTTCCATCTTCCACTTGATTCAATAAAGTAAAATATAAACTTATGCAAACAGGACCAATTAATGGTTGGTAAAGTAATGTTAGTACTTTGTTATCTCCAATATTTTGCATACCATCAATTGAAACGATGTATTGATCTCCGGGTATGATTTCTTTCCAATGTGGTTCCATAGAAACATCCTTTAAATATTTTATTCAGAATTAGATTGACCTTTTTTTAATATGTCTTTCAGTTCTTCAATAAAAACATTAATGTCTTTAAATTGACGATAAACCGATGCAAATCGTACATACGAAACTTCATCTATTTTTGCTAGTTTATCCATTACCATTTCTCCAATGGCTTCACTTTTTATTTCAGATACCCCGATATTCCGTATTTCACGTTCAATTTCTGCCGTTAAATCTTCTAACTGTTTAAAAGGAACGGGGCGTTTCTCACAAGCTTTGACTAATCCTCTTAAAATTTTATCACGACTAAATTCTTCCCGATTTCCATCTTTTTTAATAACGATTAATGGTGACTGTTCAACTCTTTCAAAAGTTGTAAAACGATGACTACATGACTCGCATTCTCTTCGTCTTCGAATTGATCGTCCATCTTCAACAGGTCTAGAGTCAATCACTCTTGTGTTATGGAAATTACAAGTTGGACATTTCATATTTTCACCTCTTCATCAATCTTTGTAACGAAAACTTTATGATAAACAGCCTCGATCTTTATCTTCTTAATAGAATAACATATCTTTCTTCTATAATTGAATTTTCCACGCTTTTATATCCCATTTCAATTTTACTATATTTCCAGGGAATAAGGAAAGGTATGATGATAGTCAAAAAGGGAGGTTCCTATTTCAGACGGGATTGGAACAATCTTAATTATATGTGGGGGAAAAATGAAAAATCCGCCATTTACATGACGGATCTTTAACAAATATATTTTTTACACTCGACTTGGTTCTTTTGCTAACTCATTTGCAACAAGTTTTACTAGATCAACGACGCGGCAAGAATAGCCCCACTCGTTATCATACCAAGCTAGTACTTTTACTTTATTACCTTCCATGACCATTGTAGAAAGTCCATCTATAATTGCGGAATTCTCATTTGTTGTAAAGTCAATGGAAACAAGCGGTTCATCAGTTATATCGAGAATTCCAGCTAATTCATTTCGACTCGCTTGTACAAAAGCTTCGTTCACTTCTTCTGCTGTCACTTCTCGTTTGACATCTACAACTAAGTCCACCAGTGAAACATCTGGTGTCGGGACGCGCAAGGCAATACCGTGTAATTTTCCATTTAAATGTGGTAATACTTTACCGATAGCCTTTGCAGCACCCGTGGTTGTTGGAATAATGGATTGTCCACAAGCGCGAGCACGGCGCAAATCTTTATGTGGGTTATCAATATTTTTTTGGTCATTTGTGTATGCGTGAACCGTTGTCATAAAACCGTTGTCTACACCAAACTTTTCATCAAGAACGCGGACTACTGGTGCTAGACAGTTTGTCGTACAAGAAGCATTGGATATAATGTCATGCTTCTCAATTTCTAATTTGTCTTCATTTACACCGACAACAATTGTAACATCTTCATTTTTTCCAGGTGCAGTTAGAACGACTTTCTTTGCTCCTGCCTTTAAATGAAGTGCTGCTTTTTCTCTGGAGTTGAATTTTCCAGTTGCTTCTATAACTATATCTATATTTAAATCCTTCCAAGGTAATTCTTCCGGATTTCGATTATTAACAAGCAATACCTTTTTACCATTCACAATTAAGCAATTTTCTCCGGCTGTTACATCCCCTTCAAATTTCCCATGAATGGAATCATATTTGACTAAATGTGCTAATGTTTCAGCTGGATAACTTGCGTTAACCGCTACAATGTCTAAGTCATGCGATTGGATTGCTTTGCGAAATACCATTCGCCCGATTCTCCCGAAGCCGTTAATTGCCACTCGATTAGTCATTAAAAAAGTGCCCCCTTGTAAATTTATGATACACATTTAGTTTGTTTTTCGTTAATTAGTATAACATATTTTATGAAAAAATAGCATATATATTTCCACTTTTTTAGAAAAATGTTGATTAACCTACGAAATTTAACACTTTATCAAAATTTCCTAGTAGATAAAAGGTTAAGAAAGAGGCACGAAGATATAATATGTTATACTAATGATCTGTCTATGAAATAAAGGAGCTGTCCATAAAGTCTGACATTGCGGATCATGGATAGGTATGTTGGCAAACGGATATCCAGTAGCACGAACTCAGCATCTCAACGCGCTAAAGGTGTTTGGGAAGAACGTCTGCTCGTATGCCTGAATCTTACACTTTCGGCAGACACGCTTTTGCTATTCCCGCTAGAGTCGCCACCAACTCTCTTGTAAAATCCGCTATATATGACTTATTGGACAGCCCCTTACAGTAACTGTTGTTGTACGTTTTAATGACTTCTATTTTTAGCAAGATAAGAAACACACAAGTATCTCACTTGATCCTACAGTTTCTGTTTTCAGAATGCCTTTGAAACCACTTTTTCGCAATTGCTCCAAAAGTTTCTGCTTTCAAAACGCCTTTGAACACACTTTTTCGTGATCACTCCGAAAATTTCTGTTTTCACCACATCTATGAACGCACTTTTTTATGCTCAATCCAAACATTTCTGTTTTCACCACGTCTTTGAACACACTTTTTCGTACGCAATCTAAACATTTCTGTTTTCATTACGTCTATGAACACACTTTTCCGTATGCAATCCAAACATTTCTGTTTTCAGCACGTCGATGAACACACTTTTTTGTGATCAATCCAAACATTTCTGTTTTCACCACGTCTTTGAACACACTTTTCCGTATGCAATCTAAACATTTCTGTTTTCACCACGTCTTTGAACACACTTTTTCGTACGCAATCTAAACATTTCTGTTTTCATTACGTCTATGAACGCTCTTTTTCATGCTCAATCTAAACATTTCTGTTTTCACCACATCTATGAACGCACTTTTTCGTGCTCAATCCAAACATTTCTGTTTTCAGCACGTCTATGAACGTACTTTTTCGTGCTCAATCTAAACATTTCTGTTTTCAGCACGTCTATGAACGTACTTTTCCAAGATCGCTCTATTGAATTCCCCATGAAGTTAAGATGGAGAGCAATTGTTGTTTCGTTTCTTCTAATGAGCCACGATTATCAATAACTGCATCGGCCAGTTTCTTTTTTTCTTCAATGGACATTTGCGATTGAATTCGTGCCTTTGCTTCTTGTTCTGTCAATTCATTCCGTTTCATTAACCGATCTAATTGAGTATTCTGATCAACATATACGACAATAACTTTATCTGTCATATACGTTAATTTACTCTCATAAAGCAATGGAATATCTAGAAATACTACTTTTTCTCCGCGGTTGAAAGCCGCTTCCTTTTGTTCGTTCATCCATTTCCGAACAGCTGGGTGAACGATGGAATTTAATAGTAATCGTTTCTCTTCATTGTTAAACACAATATTACCTAATCGTTTTCGATCCAATTCACCATTCGGTTGTAAAATCTCTTCACCAAATGCGTTAACAATTTTTGTATAAGCCTCTTCTCCAGGTTCAACAACCACACGAGCCGCAATATCTGCATCAATTACCGTGTAACCAAATTCTTTAACCATTTTTGATACAGTACTTTTTCCCGTTGCAATGCTTCCGGTAATCCCAATGACTTGTGACACAAAAAATACCCCCAATGATTATACTTTTTCTATTATTTTATCATTGGTGGGTAAAATGAAGCTAATAAGATATTTTCTTCAATTAACAACGATTACTTGATTGAAGTCTATCAATACTTATAGCCTTTTTATCATAGATTGTATGAATGTGATCACTTTTTCTTGTATGTTCGATAGATTTCTGTTTTCAACGCAGGGATGAAAGCCATTTATGACTTCATTTGAAAAAAAAACTAGTTTATGACAACGTTGAACGCATTTTTTAGATTCACCTACATTAAAACTGACTTCAGAACAGCTATGAACTCACTTTTTCGCCTTCACTTGCAATAAAACTGGTTTCATGACAACAATGAACTCACTTTTTCAGACTCATATACATTAAAACTGGTTTCAGAACAGCTATGAACTCACTTTTTCGCCTTCACTTCAATAAAACTGCTTTCAGCACATCCATGAACACGCTTTTTCCTCTCCACTTCCAAAAATACAGTTTTCATCGTACCAATAAAACATTCTACCTTTTAACACATCATATTTTCAGTGTTCACAACACTCCTATATCTACTTTCTGCAACAACACGCTAAATCTTCCAAAGTCCAATAAAAATCAGTAATAAACCAGGTAAAATAGAAATATGCTTCGCCCATTTATTCTCACCAATGGACTTTCCAAACCATGATCCAGCTACTATAAATATTGCACTCATCACTCCTACGGTAACGGCTAATAGAACCGGTGAAAAAGCGAGCATGGATGCACTTATTCCTGCACCAAAGGAATCAAGGGATAACGCCGTTCCTAAAAGAACAGCTTCAAAACCATTAATCGTTCCAGATTTATCCAGATCCGCTGTCATTGGTCTTTTCAAAATATGAATGACAACACCGATCGATTTTATCTCAAACTTTAACAATACCTTTTCCTCTTGCGATTGTTGAATCTGATATTCATGCTTTTTGTTTTCTTGTAATGAACGAAAACATTGATACAAAGCCCAAATACCTAAAAGAATTAATATACTACCACCAATCTTTTGACCTATATTCGGTGTCAAAAAAACGCCAAATAAACTTCCAAGCAACTCCGCAATATATAATGAAAACGAGGAACAGCAGGCAATTATAATAATCGCATATAGCGGAATTGCTATTCTTCTCATGCCGTACGTGAACCCTACATTAAAACTATCCATACTAACTGCAAAGGCAAGCAATAATAACGAATAGATTTCTAGCATGAAAAAATACTCCTTCCACGATAACGTTAGCTACATTATCGTATGAAAGGAGCCCTTCCCTCGTTCATTCAAATTAGGCGAATACACTAAGTTTTTTATCCTATTGCAAAAAATACAATATATAAGCGTTCATTACAATCGACGTTCTATTTCCGCTGACACTTCGGACAGAAATGTGTCCCACGACCGGCAACTTTCCTTTTTTCTATTGTCGTACCGCAACGTTTACAAGGTGTTCCTTCTTGAGCATAGGCATTTAATTCAAGTTGAAACATCCCAATTTGTCCCTGGGAATTTACATAGGAACGGATGGTGCTCCCGCCTTTTTCTACTGCCTCGCTTAGTGTTTCAATAATGGCTTGGTGAAGCTTTTTGACCTCGCCATGATCTAACGAACTTGCCACTCGCTCTGGATGTATTTGTGCCCGATAAAGTGATTCATCTACATATATATTCCCTAATCCAGTTACAATCGTCTGGTCCAGTAAAACCGCTTTTATATTCCGTGTCGTTTTTGCGATCTTCTCTTCTAAATAAAAACTCGTAAATTCCGCTGAAAAAGGTTCGGGGCCTAATTGGTTTAGCGGTTGGTGAAGCATTTCCTCTCCCTTCGGAAAAACATGCATCGTACCAAATTTCCGAACATCGTGATAGCGTAGCTGACTGCCATCTGTAAAAGAAAAGATAACATGGGTATGTTTATCCTTCGGTTGTTCACTCGAATAAACCCCATATTTTCCCTCCATTCGCAAATGGGAAACAAGGGTCATATCATCAAGATAAAACAGAATAAATTTCCCTCTTCGCCCCATGGAACGTATTGTTTGTCCCTTTAACATTACAGTAAACGCCTCTACATCAGGAGGATTTTTAATAATTTTCGGCCAAAACACATCGACATCTTCAATTTGTTTTCCGATAACAAGCGATTCCAACGTTCGTTTAATCGTTTCTACTTCTGGTAACTCTGGCATAGTCTCCTTTGCTCCCTTTATCACTTTGTTGTTTTATATCTATTTAAAAAAAGAGAACGCTATTAACAGATGCAAGTCTCTCTTAAGCGTATCAATGCACTGAAAATAGCGTCAATTGTTAATTTATGGTAAAAAATCTTTTAAAAGAAAAGATTATTTTGCATCAAACCATGTTGGACCATAGGAATAATCCACTTTTAACGGCACATCTAACGTAACAGCATTCTCCATCACGTCAGGTACAATTTCAATTAATTTTTCTATTTCATCCTTCGGTGCTTCAAAAATAAGCTCGTCATGGACTTGTAGGAGCAATCTTGCTTGTAGTTGTTCTTTTTCTAACCGAGCAGCCATATCAATCATTGCTTTTTTAATAATATCAGCTGCACTACCTTGAATCGGGGTATTCATTGCTGTCCGTTCCGCAAAACTTCGGAGATTGTAATTCCGACTTGTAATTTCAGGAATATAACGTCTCCGATTTAATAAAGTTGTTACATACCCTTTTAATTTTGCTTCTTGCACGATATCTTCCATATATTGCTTTACTTGCGGGTAACTTTGGAAATAACGTTCAATGAATTCACCAGCTTCTTTCCGCGTGATTTTTAAACTTTGAGAAAGACCATAATCACTGATTCCATAAACGATTCCAAAGTTGACCGCCTTTGCTTGTCTGCGCATATTGCTTGTCACTTCATCCTTTTCCACATGGAAAACGTCCATCGCTGTTTTCGTATGAATATCCATTTCATGTTTAAAAGCATCGATAAGACGTTCATCACCTGAAATATGAGCTAATACCCGCAATTCAATTTGTGAATAATCGGCTGAAAAGATGACCCAATCTTTTTCAGACGGAACAAAGGCTTGTCTAATTTTTCGCCCTTCTTCCATGCGAATTGGAATATTTTGTAAGTTCGGATCAGTTGAGCTAAGTCTTCCTGTCTGGGTTAACGCCTGTTGGAAACGAGTGTGAACCTTTTGATCTTCCGGATTCACCATTTTTAATAACCCTTCAATATATGTCGACTGCAGTTTGCCTAGTTGGCGATAATGTAAAATTAAAGCGACAATTTCATGCTTAGATTCCAATTTTTCAAGGACATCCGCTGACGTAGAATATCCTGTTTTCGTTTTTTTAATTACTGGTAAACCAAGCTTTTCAAATAAAATTACCCCTAATTGTTTTGGTGAATTAATGTTAAAAGTTTCACCAGCCAGTTCATATATTTTTTCCTCAATTGATTTTAATTGCTCCTTAAACTCATTGCCCATTTCTTTTAATCGATCGATATCAACACGCACTCCGACACTTTCCATATTTGCTAAAATAACAGAAAGCGGCATCTCTAGGTCTGTAAATAACGTATACTGATCATTTTTTTCAAGTTCTGAAATTAATCGATCCTTTAGATCATATATTGCTTTAGCTTTGCGTACGACCGTTTCTGCCCGCTCTTCATCAGTAAGGTTTTGCCTTTTTGCACCTTTACCATAAACGGTATCATCGGACTGAACTTGGTTGTAGTTATGGGCTTTTGCCACATCGCTAAAATCATGAATGTTTTCTGACGGATTCAATATGTAAGAAGCTAAAAGTAGATCAAATTCAATTCCTTGTATTCCGGTCCCCAATTTGTTCAAGGCGACAATGGTTCGTTTCGCATCATATACATATTTTCGCATCGATTCATCTTCTAACCATGCTTTTAAATCTGCCGATTGTTTTGCCACGTCAAATGGGATATAGAAGTTTCCTGCTTCATTACTAATTGAAAATCCTAATATAGGTGCGTAATGATAATTATCTTCAATTATTTCTACATAAAAAGCACTGTCTTCTTTTAATACATCTTTCGTCACATTTTCTACAATTTCATATTGTATTTCCGTTAAGGTGTCCTCTTCAATCGTGAAAGAATCATCTAATTTATCAAGTAATGACTGGAAACCAAGTTCTTTATATAATGTGACTAATTGGTCTTTATTCGGACCAGAATAGCTTGTTTCATCAATCCCCACTTCGATCGGTGCTTCCCTGTATATGGTTGCAAGTTTTTTGCTTAAAATGGCTTGATCTTTATATGTTGTTAAATTTTCCTTTAACTTTTTCCCTTTTACTTGCTCAATAGAGTCTAGTACCTTTTCTACAGATTCGAACTCTTTTAATAATTTGATTGCCGTTTTTTCTCCAATACCTGGAACACCTGGAATATTGTCACTAGTATCCCCCATTAAACCTTTCATATCGATAATTTGTAAAGGGGAGATGCCATATTTTTCTTGAATATGTTCCGGGGTATACTTTTCCATATCGGTTACGCCTTTTTTCGTAACGAGGACGGTTGTTTTATCGGTTGCAAGCTGTGTTAAATCCCGGTCCCCGGAGACAATTTTTACATCATAGCCTTTTTCTTCCGCTTGTTTCGAGAGCGTACCGATAATGTCATCCGCTTCGAAATTTTCTAATTCATAATGACGAATGCCATGAGCATCTAGCAGTTTGCGAATATACGGAAACTGTTCCGACAACTCTGGCGGCGTTTTTTGCCGACCACCTTTGTATTCCTCAAATGTTTCATGGCGAAAAGTCGTTTTTCCTGCATCAAAAGCTACTAACACATGGGATGGTTTTTCTTCTGCTAAAATTTTATCGAGCATCATCGCAAAACCATATATTGCATTCGTATGAATTCCTTTATCATTATTTAAAAGGGGTAGAGCAAAAAATGCCCGGTAAGCTACACTATTCCCATCAATCAAGACAATTTTTTTCTCCAATGTTTTCTACCTCCATCATCCATATTTGTTGAGGTAATGGATGTATTGTTTTGACCTCAGCCTGTTAAAAATCGATTCATCTTATATTTATTCCTAATGTAAAAAAGAAAAGCCGTCTTTCCTCTCCTTATTCTACCATGGACAATGCAGAAAAGGAAAATGACGGCTATGTATTCCTACGTATTCAATTTCTCTTGGTAAGCGTTATTCAATATATCCTTGAAGCAATCGAGCATAAGGTGAGTCTGACGGTAAAATAATCACCGTTTGATCATCGATCGTTTTCTTATAAGATTCTAAAGTCCGATAAAGATTATAAAACTCCGGATCCTTCGAGAAAGCATCATTATAAATTCGCGCTGCTTCACCTTCACCTTGAGCTCGAATCTCTTGAGCATCGGCTTCAGCTTTTGAAATCATTTCCGTTACTTGTTTATCCGTTTCAGCCATAATCGCATTTTTCCGAGCGTCCCCTTGGGATAAATAATCTTGTGCAGTTGATTCCCGCTCACTAATCATCCGTGTATATACTGACTGTTCGTTCTCTTCTGGTAAATCTGTTCGCTTAATCCGAACATCAATAACTTCGATTCCATATTTACTTTCTTTCAATGATTCATTTACTGCCTCTGTAACACGATCGTTTAAACTTGCACGGGAAGAAACTTCACCGTCGTTAATAATTTCTCCATATTCGAGTCGTCCAAACATTTCCCGTACCTCAGAATAAATAAATTCTGACATACGTGCCTCTGCACTTTCAACCGTTCTGGCATTCATGATCAAATCTTCAGGTTTAACAATTTTCCAAACGGCATAGTTATCAATAATAATTCGTTTCTTATCTCTCGTCGTAATTTCAGATTCATCAACATTTAACGTCATTTGGTATTTTGGTAATGTTGTTACTGATTGGATAAATGGAACTTTAAAATGAATACCGGGTTCATCAATCACTCGTGTAATCTCACCAAATTGACGGACAATTTTATATTCGCCTTCTTTAACAATAAACATATTCGTTAAAATAATCACCAAAAGGGCAATGATGAGGATGAAGAAAATTCCCATTTTAATCCATTTCCGAAATGGAAAATCTTTGCGTACTTTTTCCATATCAATAATATTATCGTTACTCATTATTTTCACTTCCTTCCTCATTTTCTTGTTCGGAAGTATTCGCATTCGGCTGTTGGGTATTTTGAATTGGATTAAGCGGTAAGTAGGTTAATGTTCCACTGTCATCGTTCATAATATAAATTTGCGCATCAGGAAGTACTCTTTCAAGGGTTTCAATCACTAAACGGTCACGTGTAACTTGTGGACTCTTCTTATATTCTGATAATAAGCTATTAAATACGGCTACATTACCACGGGCTTCTTCAATACGAGCAGCCTTTTCCCCTTCAGCTCTAGAAATAATGGCTTCGACTTCCCCTTCTGCTTCATTGATCTTTTGATTTTTATATTTTTCAGCCTCGTTTAATTTTGTTTGCATCGTTTCCCTAGCATCGGTTACTTTTGTAAATGCCTTTTGAACTTCATCATTTGGAAGCTCAACATCTTGTAATTTTACAGCTTGGATTGAAACACCGATATCATAGTCTTCCACTAATCGGGTTAACAACTCCCAAACTTCCGCTTCGATTTCTGCTTTACCATCGGTTAAAGCATCATCGATTTGAGAACTTCCAATAATACTCCGAAGAGATGCACTTGTTGCATCATAAAGAATTTCTCTTGGTTTTTCGGCATTAAATAAGTATTTCACCGGATCTGCAATTTTATATTGAACAACTAAATCTGCATAAACGATATTTTCATCCCCGGTGATCATTTTGGCATCTGCTTCGTTGGCTTCATCACCAAATCCAAATTGTAAACTATATGTTTCCTTTGATACTTTTTCAACCGATTGAATTGGCCACGGTAGCTTAAATTTCAAACCAGGTTCAGTGACGGTTTCCTCAGCTTTTCCAAAGGTTAGGATAACTGCTTGATCCGATTCATCGACCGTATACCAAGATGTAAACGCGATTAAACCTAATAAAATGATCCCAATAATGATTCCTGTAGTGACATAAATTTGTCTTAAACTCGCCATAAAACCACCCTTTCTTTTCAAACTCACTGCTAATATATACGGAATAAAATTAAAATAGTTTCATTTATTTCTATAAAATTTCTAAACTTCTTCTCATATGTCAAAATTAATACATTTTCGTATCAATTTTATATTTTTATATATTATAAAATAAAAATTCAAACATTTAAAACTTATTAGATTAAATATAAAAGCGATTAACAATGTTGTAAAAACAAAGAAAAGACGAAGTGGGGTCACTTCGCCTTTCGACATCCAGTTCTTGGATGATGGGGTTTTCATCATTATGATATCAACCCCTTGTAAACCCAATATAAAGTCGTTGTAAAAATATGTAAATGATTTGTGAACGTTTGCCTAATGAGGAAATTTCTTCTTTAGCTTCACGGTAAAGGTAGAGCCTTTTCCTAATTCACTCTTTACATCCAATTCGCCCTTATGAGCCTCAACTAAATGTTTCACGATAGCAAGCCCTAGTCCTGTACCACCGGAATATCGGCTTCTAGCTTTATCAACCCGATAAAACCGTTCAAATATACGAGGAATTTCATCTTGCTCTATCCCGATCCCTGTATCTTTTACCGATATTTCAACGTGGTCTTTGACATCTTTAATATAAACATCTACTCGACCCTTTGATGGTGTATAAGCTAATGCATTTGCCATTAAATTGATAAAGATTTGTTGTAATCGTGGCTTGTCACCTTCAATTGTTACGTCTTCCCCATGAATTTCCAAATGAATTTGTTTATCCTCTGCTTGTTGATCAAGTGATTCTTTCAGTTCTTTTAACATTGTTAAACACTTAACTTTCCCTATATTTAATTTGAACCCATCTTGTTCAATACGAGATAACTCAAGAAGATCGTGCGTCAATGATTGTAGTCGGTCGCTTTCTTTTAAAATAATTTGTAAAAATGATTTCAAGGCATTTTGATCATACATCGCACCGTCTAAAAGCGTTTCAGAAAAGCCCTTTATCGATGTAATAGGGGTTTTCAATTCATGGGAAACATTCGCCACAAAATCTTTACGAATCTGCTCTAACTTTTTTATATCTGTAATATCATGAAAAACAAGGACAATTCCTTTCCATTCATTATTAAAACTTATGATTGGAGCACCATAAACTTCAAAATGTTTTCGCTGTATATTAATCGGAATAATAACTTGTTTACGAATTTTTTGCTCAGTAAGGAAAACTTCTTCAATGATTTGTTTAATTTCCTTATGTTCAATGACATCTAAATAGTTCTTTCCAATAAGATCTTCATGCTGAATTCGAAAAACGTTGTTGTAAATTTGATTGCTCAGTTTTACATAACCTTTATCATCGATTAAGATGAGGGGGATTCCCATATTTTCAATGACGGTTGTTAATCGATCATTATGCATTTCTTGTTCTTTTGTGATTCGTTGTAAATTTCTTGCTAAAATATTGATCGATGTATTTAGCATGCTAAAATCACTATTATAATCTTCATAGGTTCTCGCTTGATAATTTCCTTTTGCAAGTTCAATTGCGGTTTTAACAGCAGATTCCACAGGTCTAGTAAAACTTGAAATAATACGGGAACTAATAAACAATATGATAAGAAAAGCTATGGTTAATATAATGAAAAGAATGAACCATAATTGATGATAGGCTTCCTTTAATGAATCATGCGTTGTAGCCAAAATTAATAGACCGTCCGGCTGTTCAACACTCCCAATGATTTCCCAATAATATGTAATGTCAAAACCTCGTCCAATATGCTCAATCCCGTTTTCATCTCTATGTATTTTTTTTACAATTCCAGCAATGACTTCATCATTTTTATAATAAAAATCTTCGTTCAAACCACTATCAAAAATGATATTTCCATCCAAATTCCGGATGGAAATTCTCGAGTCAGTTATATTCTGTAATAATTTAAAATCAGTTTCTTTAAAATTTGAGATGCCACCATTATTTTCAATTTGTTGCGCAATGAGTTGACCTTGTTTTTCGAGTTCTTTATGGTAGGTTTCTAAATATTGATTTTTAAAAAGTTGTCCTAAACAGAACCCTAAACCAATAAAGACAATGACAACCAACAAGAAAAGTGCAAATTGAAATTTAAAGCGCAACTTTTTCATCCTTTTGGCTCCTCAAGTTTGTATCCTAAACCACGAATGGTTTTAATATATTGGGGTTTTTTGGAATTCGCTTCGATTTTCTCACGTAAATGACTAATATGTACATCGACGATTCTTGTATCACCGGCAAAATCATAATTCCAAACGGCATTCAATAATTGATCACGTGTTAAAACTCTCCCTTTGTTTTGTGTTAAATATAATAATAGTTCGAATTCTTTTGGTGTAAATTCTAATAACTCATCATGAAGGTATACTTCATATTGTTCTGGCAAAATCACTAATTCACCAATTTTGATTTTCTTAATATGATCCTCTTCTTGCCCATTTGGATTAACAAAATTTTGTGTTCTTCGTAAGATGGCTTTTACTCTTGCAACAACTTCCCTTGGACTGAAAGGTTTTGTCATATAATCATCAGCACCAAGTTCTAGTCCTAACACTTTATCAATCTCATCGTCTTTTGCCGTCAACATAAGAATTGGTGTAGTAATTTGATCATTTCGAAGTTCTTTACAAACTTCCATCCCGTCCATTTTCGGTAACATTAAATCCAGTACAATAAAATCTGGGTTTTCATTCTTCGCCTTTTGTAATCCTGTTTCTCCATCATATGCTGTGATCACTTCATATCCCGCTTGACTTAAATTGTACTCAAGTAATGTTACAATTGATTCTTCATCATCGACAACTAAAACTTTTTTACTCATTCGACAGGTTCCTCCATTAATTTTAATAACCCCAATCATCCAACTCAATTTTATTATATCAACCTTACCATTTAAACAAAAGGAGTCTTAAGTATTACATTAAAGCGATCAAGTGAAGTTTTCGTATCTATACTATAAGGAAAAGGATGTATCCCATTTCTATTAAACAGTAAGGTGAGCAACACTTTGATTACGGACTATTGGTCTAAAATAGCCAGTACCTTTTTAACAGAATCTGCAGATTTTTTTAGTGCTGCTTTCTCATCATTTGTTAACTCTAATTCAATGATTTTTTCAATACCATTCGCTCCAAGAATGGTTGGGACACCCAAATAAAGATCTTGAAATCCATATTCCCCTTCTAGATAAGCAATTGCCGGTAAAATTCGACGTTGATCTTTTACAATTGCTTCAACCATTTCAACTAGTGAAGCTGCTGGTGCATAATATGCACTGCCATTTCCTAATAAACCAACAATTTCGCCTCCACCTGTTCGAGTTCTGGACACAATCGCTTCCAATCGTTCTTTAGAGATTAGTTTTTCTAAAGGAATACCGCCAGCATAGGAGTAACGAACAAGAGGAACCATATCATCACCATGACCACCTAATACAAACCCGGTAACATCTTTAACTGAAATATTTAATTCTTCTGCCACAAAGGCTCGGAATCGAGCAGTATCTAAAACTCCGGATTGACCAATCACTCTGTTTTTTGGAAATCCGGACTCTTTATAAGCGGTATAAGCCATCGCATCAACAGGATTGGTTAACACTAGAAGAATGGAATTTGGGGAATACTTGACAACTTCTTTTGTCACTTTTTTTATAATTTTTTCGTTCGTTTGAACTAAATCATCGCGACTCATGCCTGGTTTACGGGCTATACCAGCTGTAATAATGACAATATCCGAATTTGCAGTCTCTTCATATTTGGAGGTTCCATGTATTTTTGCATCAAATTGAAGGACTGGAGAGGCTTCATACATGTCAAGGGCTTTTCCTTTTGTCGGATTTTCCATTTGGGGAATATCAACGAGAACGACATCGCCTAATTCTTTTTGAGCAATTAAAAATGCTGTAGTTGCTCCAGTAAATCCAGCACCTATTACAGAAATTTTCTTACGTTTCAACGTCATTGTTTTGCCTCCTTACAGGATTATAAATACACAATGAGCTGTTCCTAGCAAACTTGATGCATATTCGGAACAGCTCATTGTAAAAACCTTATTAAATTCTATTTTTTAATTTTGAGTTTCAGAAAAGAATTATAGATTTCGAATTAATTCATCAGCAAATTCGGAACATTTAACTTCAGTTGCACCTTCCATTAAACGTGCGAAGTCATAAGTAACGACTTTGGAAGAAATCGTTTTTTCCACGGAACCGATAATTAAATCAGCTGCTTCTTTCCAACCTAGATGTTCTAACATTAATACACCAGAAAGTAGAACAGAAGATGGGTTCACTTTATCTAAACCTGCATACTTCGGAGCAGTACCGTGTGTTGCTTCAAAGATTGCATGACCAGTTTCATAGTTAATGTTTGCTCCTGGAGCAATACCAATTCCACCAACTTGTGCAGCTAGTGCGTCAGAGATATAGTCACCATTTAAGTTCATCGTAGCGACAACATCAAATTCACGTGGTCGAGTTAAGATTTGTTGTAAGAAGATGTCAGCAATAGCATCTTTGATAATGATTTTTCCTGCTGCTTCAGCTTCAGCTTGCGCTTTGTTTGCTGCTTCTACACCTTCTTTTTCTTTAATACGATCATATTCATCCCAAGTAAATACTTTATCGCCGAATTCTCTTTCAGCTAATTCATAACCCCAGTTTTTGAAGGCACCTTCAGTAAATTTCATAATGTTACCTTTATGTACAAGTGTAACTGATTTTCTACCTTCTTTAATTGCATAGTTAATAGCAGCACGTACTAAACGTTCTGTACCTTCTTTCGAAACCGGTTTAATACCGATACCTGAAGTTTCAGGGAAGCGGATTTTCTTCACACCCATTTCATTTTGTAAGAAATCTAGTACTTTTTTCACTTCAGGTGTGCCTTCTTTGTATTCAACACCAGCATAAATATCTTCTGTATTTTCACGGAAAATAACCATGTCTACATCTTGTGGTCGTTTTACTGGTGAAGGAACACCTTCAAACCAACGAACTGGACGTAAACATACGAATAAATCAAGTTCTTGGCGAAGAGCAACGTTTAAAGAACGAATTCCTCCCCCAATTGGAGTAGTAAGAGGTCCTTTAATGGCAATAATATTTTCACGAATGGTATCTAATGTTTCTTGAGGCAACCATTCACCTGTTTTATTGAATGCTTTTTCTCCAGCATAAACTTCTTTCCAAACAATTTTTCTTTCGCCGTTATAAGCTTTTTCAACAGCGGCATCAAGAACGCGAGATGCTGCAGCCCAAATATCTGGTCCTGTACCGTCACCTTCGATAAAAGGAATAATTGGATTGTTTGGGACATTTAATACCCCATTTGTTACTGTGATTTTTTCTCCTTGTGTCATGTATCTTTCCCTCCATCATCGTGATCAAAGGTTAGGAAACTAGTAACTCTCCTAACCTTCTATTCTATAGTAAATTCTCAATCTATGAGAATATACAAACGTAATTGTGATTATCTTTCCTCTAATGGAACATATGGACGTTTACCTGGTCCAACGTATTCTGCACGTGGACGGATAATGCGGTTATTTTCATATTGTTCCATAATATGTGCTAGCCAACCTGATGTACGACTTACAGCAAAAATCAATGTGAATAAGTCATGTTCAATTCCAAGACTATGGTATACAGAAGCTGAGTAAAAGTCAACATTGGCTGGTAATGGTTTTTTGCTTGTGACGAGCTCTTCTATTTTAACAGACATTTCATACCATTTTGGCTCGCCTGTTAATTTCGTCAATTTTTCAGACATTACTTTTAAGTGTTTGGCACGTGGATCCCCTTGACGATACACACGGTGACCGAAGCCCATAATTTTTTCTTTGTTAGCAAATTTTTCATTAATGTAGGATTCCACATGATCAATATCGCCGATTTCTGTTAACATTTTCATAACTTGTTCGTTTGCACCACCATGTAAAGGTCCTTTTAAAGCACCGATGGCCGATGCAATACCAGAATAGATATCAGATAAAGTAGCTACACATACACGTGCAGTAAAAGTAGATGCATTAAGTTCATGATCAGCATGAAGAACTAATGCTTTGTCAAACGCTTCCACAGCGATTTCATCTGGCTCTTCCCCTTTTAACATATACAGGAAGTTCGCTGCAAAACCTAAATCTTTGCGTGGTGCAACTGGTTCTAAGCCTTGTCTAATTCTAGCAAATGCAGTTACTACAGTAGGGATTTTAGCTTGAATGCGGATGGCTTTACGATAGTTCGCTTCAGATGTTTGTTCATCTGCTTCTTCATCGTATAAACCTAATACAGATATCGCACTGCGTAAGATGGCCATTGGATGGACATTTTTTGGATACGCTTTTAATTGTTCTATGACTTCATTTGGAATTTCTGCATTATTCGCCAATTGAATCTTAAAATCTTCTAATTCTACTTTATTAGGTAAACGACGATGCCATAATAAATAAACAACTTCTTCAAAAGATGCATTCTCAGCTAAATCATCAATATCATATCCAACATAAGTTAATTTGTCATCAATAATGGAACTGATTGTTGAATTCGCAGCAATTACCCCTTCTAAACCTTTTGTTGCTGTCATGAAACATTCCCCTTTCATTAAATTACTTATTTTAATAATTTAATCGTAATCCCCCTTGATTCGTAATGAATGGATAATGATAAGTATGTATCCATTTTTTTCCTCTTCAATGAACAACTATTCATTCAAGACGGAAAAATAAAATAGACGGTCATAATAAATTTTAGTATAAAATCATTGATTTTAAAAGTGAAAATGCTTACAAGAAACTTTTTTCAAAGAAGAAGAAATAGTCATTTTATTTATTTCTTTGAAACTATTATAACTAAAAAATCTCGATTTGTGAATGGAAAGTGACGAAAATGTGAATATTATATTATTTTTTCAAAAAAATTTTAATTCGATATGTTTTTAATATGTTTCGATTAAGTTCTTTTTTTCTGCCTGACGACTGATTTTTTCTATTTTAATCATTTTTGTGCGTTTGGTCACACTTTTTACAATCCACCCATTTTTTTAAAATTTGTTGAAATTGGTCTATTTTTTTCGAAAAAATTTTCAGCATAAAAATGGTCATTCAGTTTTATCTTGAGATTTGGACAATAAAATAGTAGTATCAGAACGTTTTAGGAGGAAATTTTTTGAATACGATCCATTTTTATCGCTTTATGAGATTTTCCTTTATCATTGGTATTATCATTCTTATCATTTTCGGAAGTTTTTACTTGTCCTCCTTGCTTTATCCATTTTTGCTGGCCTGGATCATTGCTTTTTTTATGAATCCGATCGTTAATTTTTTGCAAGTTTATGCAAGACTCCCAAGGGTAATCGCTGTTTTAATCGTTCTTATATTAATGTTTGGGTTACTTGCTAGTTTACTAACTTTGCTCATTGCACAATTGATCTCAGGTGCCAATTATTTTGCTGAAACATTACCAGATTATATTTACCAAATGGTTGGATTTATAGAAAATTGGATAACGAAAACTGTAATCCCTTTTTTTCAAGAAATCGGTAGTTTTTTAAACCATCTTCCTGATGATCAACAAGAAACAATTACGACAAAAATTAATGAACTAGGAACGAATATTGCTGGAACAATTGCAGGACTTTTACAAACGCTCCTCACAAAAATCCCGACGATTCTTTCTTGGTTTCCGAATGCAGCAACCGTTTTCTTTTTTACGATTGCAGGAACTTTTTTTATTAGTAAAGATTGGTACAAGCTGAAAAGAATGGTAGGAAAATATTTGCCGATGCCTTTTAAACAGAGCGGTATGAAAGTGTACTTAGAATTACGGAAAGCTTTGTTTGGTTTTTTTCGAGCTCAACTAATCTTGATTACCATTTCTGGCATTATTGTATTTGTTGGTTTGATAATTTTACGTGTCGAATATGCATTAGCCTTAGCGTTTATTATTGGATTAATCGATCTGTTACCATATCTAGGGACAGGCATTGTGTTTATTCCGTGGATCAGTTATCAATTGATCATTGAAAATTATTATTTAGGGATTGGATTAGCCGTCCTATATATCGTTATTATTGTCCAGCGGCAATTAATGGAACCGAAAATTGTTTCAACCAATATCGGTATCAGTCCGTTAGCTTCTTTAGTCTCCATCTTTGTCGGCATACAGATATTTGGCATTGCTGGGCTATTTATCGGACCGTTTATAGCTGTCATCATAAGTACACTTTATAAAACCGAGGTACTAAAAAACATTTGGTTATTTATTAAGGGATAATGTGGGGAATGTGGGGAATAAAAAAACAGGCTACTTTTTGTAGCCTGTATCCATTAACGAATAATAAAAGTGGTTGTCCGTTTCGCACGGTTTTTAAGCCACTTTATCAAAAAGGGTTTTACTAAAGCTCTTGTTGGCGGCAATAAGAAGATGAATCCCATAATGTCTGAAATAAATCCAGGAAGAATAAGCAGAATTCCACCCATCATAACGCAAAAGCCATCGAGCAATACTTCACCAGGTGGATGACCGTTTTGTAATGCAGCCCTCATTTTCTGCATAATTTCAAATCCTTGTTTACGAGCAAAAAATACGCCTAAAATCCCGGTTAACATAATGAGAAGGACCGTGTTCCATACACCTAATCTAAAACCTGACCAGAGAAGAACACCAATTTCCAATGCAGGAAAAATGATCATGATTGGGATCAACAATTTCATATATATCACCGCCAAAAGAAAAACAATTAAAGATCTCTGTTCTTTTTAATTATAAAACACGATTACGACCTTCGTAAATTAGACCAGTACTTGCGTCCACAGTTACGACTTGTCCCTCACTAAATATTTCAAAAGCATCTTTCACGCCTACAACAACCGGTAGTCCAAGATTTAAACCAACTACAGCTGCGTGACTAGTTAAGCCACCTTCAATGGTAATGATTGCACTACATTTTTCAATAGCTGGGACCATATCACGATCAGTCATATAAGTAACTAGGATTGAACCTTCCGTCACTTTTTCTAATGCTTCTTGACTATTTTTAGCAATTACAATTTTTCCAACTGCATGTTTTCTACCGATACCTTGACCTTTTACTAAAGAATTTCCTACAGAATGTACTTTCATAATATTTGTTGTACCTGCTTTACCAACAGGAACTCCGGCTGTAATCACAACCGTATCACCATGTTTTACAATGCCACTTTGTAGTGCTTGATTAACGGAAATATCTAACATTTCATCCGTCGAACTAGCGTCTTGTCCTATTTGTGGATAAACGCCCCAAACTAATGATAATTGATTTCTAACTTTTTCATGGTTTGTAACGGCAACAATCGGTGCTTTTGGACGATATTTTGATACCATACGAGCAGTACTTCCACTTTCCGTCGGTGTAATCACGGCATTAATATCTAAATTGATGACCGTGTGCGCGACAGATTGGCAAATGGAATCAGTAATATTATGATCAATTTCTTTACTACGTTGAGTTAAGATTTCTTTATGATCTAATGCACTTTCAGCTTTTAATGCAATGCTATGCATTGTTTGTACTGCTTCAACTGGGTAAGCACCTGCAGCTGTTTCTCCTGAAAGCATAATCGCATCCGTACCATCAAATATCGCGTTTGCTACGTCACTTGCCTCCGCTCTTGTTGGGCGAGGATTTCTTTGCATCGAATCTAGCATTTGTGTAGCAGTGATAACCGGTTTTGCAAATTTATTACATTTTTTAATAAGCATTTTTTGAACTAACGGAACTTCTTCGGCAGGAATTTCAACCCCTAAGTCACCACGAGCAACCATTAAACCGTCGCTGACTTCTAGAATTTCGTCGATATTATCGACACCTTCTTGGTTTTCAATTTTAGGGATAATGTGAATATCTGTTGCATTATGTCTTTCTAGGAGCTCACGAATATCTAAAACATCACTTGGACGGCGAACAAAGGATGCTGCAATAAAATCAATGCCTTGACTAATTCCAAAAATAATATCTTCGGCATCTTTTTGTGTAATACCTGGTAAATTAACGGATACGCCTGGAACGTTTACACCTTTTTTATTTTTTAACGTACCGTTATTTAATACTTTTGTAACAATCTCACCTTTATCTTTATGTATATCCGTAACTTCAAGACCAATTAGTCCATCATCTAATAGGATTCTTGAACCGATATGAACATCATCAATTAAGCCGCTATAAGTAACAGAAATTCTTTCAGGTGTTCCAAGTACTTCTTCCATAGAGATCGTAACTGATGTACCTTCTCTTAATTCAATGGCCCCATTTTCCATATTGTGTGTACGAATTTCTGGACCCTTTGTATCTAGTAAAAGCGCAACATGTTTACCTGTAATTTTTTCAGCTTCCCGGATATTTTGAATGCGTTGTTTATGTTCTTCATGGTCACCGTGTGAAAAGTTTAGACGGCAAACGTTCATTCCAGCTTCTATTAACTGAACTAATTTTTCTACACTTTCACTTGCTGGTCCGATGGTACATACAATTTTCGTTCTTCTCATATAAAAAATCCTCCTGCTAATTTAAATTGATAATTCTTTTGATAATTGAATAATACCCCGATCAATATAATGAGGTTGATCAATAATATCTGAAAAGGCATTGTCCACAATTTTATTTTCTACAATACCAACCGCTCTACCAGCTTTACCTTCCAATAAAAGTTCAACTGCGCGAGCTCCTAATCGACTGGCTAATACCCTATCACTGGCAGTTGGTGTACCGCCCCGTTGAATATGACCAAGAACAGATACACGTACATCTGAATCAATTTTCTCACGTAATTTTTCGGCTAATTCTACACCACTCATGACACCTTCTGCAACTACAATAATACTATGTTTCTTGCCTCTTAATTTCCCACGATTTAAACGTTCCATAATGTCATCAATACTTTCATCTTCCTCAGGAATTAAGATTGTTTCTGCACCACCAGCTAAACCGGAATAAAGTGCAATATCACCAGCGTCTCTTCCCATAACTTCAACAATGAAGGTTCTTTCGTGGGATGAAGCAGTATCACGTATTTTATCAATAGCATTGATTGCCGTGTTTAATGCTGTATCAAAACCAATCGTGATCTCTGTTCCAACAATATCGTTATCAATTGTCCCTGGTACCCCTATACACGGAAATCCTAATTTTGTCAAAGCATTTGCACCACGGTAAGAACCATCACCACCGATGACGATGAGGCCCTCAATCCCGAATTTATTCAACTGTTCTAATGCCTTTTTCTGTACTTCCACTTGAGCAAATTCAGGTAATCTTGCTGAACGAAGGATCGTACCGCCTCGTTGAATAATATCACCAACTGAGCCTAACTCTAATTTCGTAATATTTCCATTAACTAATCCATGATAGCCGTTATATACACCATAAACTTCCAAGCCATGGTAAATCCCCTTTCGAACAACAGCCCGAATCGCTGCGTTCATACCAGGTGAATCGCCGCCGCTTGTTAATACAGCAATTTTTTTCATCTTATCACCCCATTCGTAAAAAGTCTGAAAAATTTTTAAAACAAAACTTTGTTAAATCATTAACTTGACCCATAAATAACATACCATTATAAATATATGAAGACAATAAATTATATGACAGATTTATGAATGAAAAGGCATTCATAGAAAATGTTGAAATTCTTTAAAAAGTAAAATATTAAACTGATTTGATCTCTCCCCCCTTAATTTGGTAGAAATTTATATTTTCTATTCTCATAATCAAAATTTATAAATCTAATTCATCTTAATTCAGAAAAAAAGAACGCATCAAAAAGATACGTTCACAAAATCCTGCTCCATTTACAAACTTTATTTTATTTCAGTCGGTTCTTTTTCAAAGAAGACACCAATTTTCGCATATTTATCATAACGTTGCTCAATTAGTTCCTCTTGTGACAAATGGGATAATTCGATTAAAGCTTTTTCTAAAACAGAATCGATGATTTTCGATTGTTCTTCTACATTATGATGAGCGCCGCCTCTAACTTCCGGAATAATTCCTTCAATAATGCCCATTTCACGTAAATCGGTTGCGGTTATTTTCATTGATTCTGCTGCCCGCTTTGCTTGGGTCGCATCTTTCCATAAAATTGAGGCCGCTCCTTCAGGAGAGATTACCGAGTAAATGGAGTTTTCTAGCATATATACTCGATTTCCAACTCCAATACCTAAGGCGCCTCCACTTCCGCCTTCTCCGATGACAATACAAATAATCGGAACAGTAAAACCACCCATTTCAAATAGGTTTCTGGCAATCGCTTCACTCTGTCCTCGTTCTTCTGCTGCTTTTCCAGGATAAGCCCCTTTCGTATCGATAAAGCAAATAATTGGACGATTAAACTTATCCGCCTGTTTCATTAAACGTAATGCTTTACGATATCCTTCTGGATGTGGCATACCAAAATTCCGTCTAATGTTTTCTTTTGTGTCTTTTCCTCTTTGATGACCGATTACCGTAACAGGTCTACCTTTATATTTCGCAATTCCTCCAACGATAGCCTCATCATCACCGAAAACACGATCACCATGTAGTTCAAAAAAATCTTCAAATAAATAATCAATATAATCCAACGTTGTCGGTCGATTTGGATGACGTGCAATTTGTACACGATCCCATGGTTGTAAATTAAAATATATCTCTTCTTCTAAATTTTGAAGTCGTCTTTCCAATTTCTCAATTTCGGAAGATAAATCTACATCTGCTTTTTTCGTTATTTCTTTTAATTCATGAATTTTCTTCCGTAAATCAATGATTGGTTTTTCAAATTCTAACTCTTGTACCATTATTCCTCACCTCCATAGGAGTGAAGTTCCACAATGAGCGAAAGTTTCTCCTTCATGTCCTTACGATGGATGATTGCATCAAGTTGTCCATGTTGTAATTGAAATTCTGCCGTTTGGAAGTCATCTGGCAATTTTTCGCGTATAGTCTGTTCAATAATTCTTCTACCTGAAAAACCAATTAACGCACCGGGTTCAGCAAAGTTATAATCACCTAATGAAGCAAAACTTGCGGAAACTCCTCCTGTTGTCGGATGAGTCATGACCGTAATAATAAGTCCACCATGATCACTAAAACGTTTTAAAGCGACACTTGTTTTTGCCATTTGCATTAAACTAAGTACGCCTTCTTGCATTCTTGCTCCACCTGAGGCTGTAAAAATGATAAATGGGACCTTTAACTCATCTGCCTTTTCGATCGCACGTTTAATTTTTTCACCAACGACCGAACCCATACTTCCCATACGGAAATTAGAATCCATGACTGCAATCACAACTAATCGGTTGTCAATCGTTCCCGTCCCTGTTACGATCGCTTCATTCACTCCGGATTTCACTTTATCTTTTTCAAGCTTTTCCTTATAGCCTGGAAAGGATAAAGGATTTTCAGATTCTAGTTGGGCATCAAGCTCAACAAAAGAACCTTCATCAAGGACAAGATTTAAACGGTCAATTGCACCGATTGGGAAGTGATAATCACAATGTGAGCAAACCATAAAATGCTGTTCTAACTCTTTTGTGAACATTGCCTTTTTACATTCAGGACACTTTGTCATAATACCAACTGGTACATCACTTTTGGAGGGTGTTACAGGTATCGTTGCATATTTTTTCTTGTTTTTTGAAAATATATCTTTAAGCAAGGTTCTACCCCCTTGAATTCATAGCTTGTCTTAATTTTACGGTTACAAAATATAAGTATGCCATCTGTTTTGCTTTATTCCTCAGCTTGTTTTGTTTGTTGATCAAAAAAGTTCATATAGATTGAGATTGCTTGTTTAGTATCTACATGATGAATGGCGTTTAATAATTTCTTACATTGTTCAATTGAAATAGAATCGTTTTCCCTCTTAAAAGTGTTTTCGAAATTCAATAATGTTTGCCATATTTTTTCAAGCAAAACATTCCCTGTCGCTTCAATCAGTTTATTTACAAAACGAGTTCTACTCATTTCCTTACCCTTTATCCAATCTGCATCATCTATTTGTATTTTCTTCGTAATTAATTGAATAATGGCAGCGACTTCAAGCAATTTTCTTGTTTCAATTACATCGTTATCTGCATGTTCCCTCTGCAAAACAAACCAACCTAATAACTCTACTAGTTGGTGTTTATGAAAGTGACCGACATATGTCCCTTCGCCTCTTCTTGTTTCAATTAAACCTAACAATTCCATTGCCCGTAACGCTTCACGTACACTTGATCTCCCGACATTTAATGTATCTGCTAATTCGCGTTCTGATGGTAGCTTATCACCGGGCAATAAATTTTTTTCATGAATAATTCCTTTTATTCTTTCTAATATATTTAAATAAACCTTTGACTGACTTTGTTGATTCTCCATCATATCACTCACTATTATTTAATCGTAGCTAACTGTCTAGTTTTCTCATATACTTCACGGGGATCCACTTCTTTTTGAGCGACACCCGTTTCAATTGCAGCTTTTGCAACCGCTTCTGCTACTGCTGGAGCAACATTTGGATCAAATGGTTTTGGTAAAATATAATCTTTGGAAAGTTCATGATCTTGTATTAACCCAGCAATGGCATATACAGCCGCTAATTTCATATCTTCATTGATTTGTGTTGCACGGACATCTAAAGCTCCTCTGAAAATTCCCGGGAATGCCAATACATTATTCACCTGATTCGGATAATCTGATCGACCAGTACCAATGACAGCTGCACCGGCTTCAATCGCTTCTTCAGGCATAATTTCCGGATCAGGATTCGCCATCGCAAATATAATTGGATTTCGATTCATTGTTTGTATCATTTCTTTCGTTAAAACACCTTTTACAGATACACCAATGAAAACGTCAGCACCTTTAATAACTTCAGAGAGGCTACCTGTTTTTCTCTCTCTATTCGTAAACTTAGCGACTTCGTCTTTTTGTGGATTCATTCGATACGGACGGCCTTCATAAATAGCCCCTTTTGTATCACACATGATCATATTTTTTATGCCATAATGGTGCATTAATTTAATAATCGCAATTCCGGCGGCACCTGCCCCGTTTACAACGACCTTTAGATCTTGCTTGTTTTTTCCTGTTAATTTCAATGCATTGATCAAACCGGCTAACGTTACAATGGCAGTCCCATGTTGATCATCATGGAAAACAGGTATATCCATTTCTGCTTTTAACCGCTCCTCAATTTCAAAACATTGTGGAGCAGCTATATCTTCCAGATTGATACCCCCAAAGTTGGCTGCTAATATTTTTACAGTTTCAATTACTTTATCAACATTCGTAGTATTTAAGCAAAGTGGTATGCTGTCAACTCCGGCAAAGCTTTTAAAAAGGATGGCTTTCCCTTCCATTACGGGTAAGGCAGCTTCAGGACCGATATTCCCTAACCCTAAAACAGCTGTTCCATTTGAAACCACTGCTACCGTATTGCCCTTCATTGTGAAATCATAAACTGTTTCAGGTCGATTAAAAATAACTCGACAAGGTTCTGCTACTCCTGGTGAATAAGCTAAACTTAAATCTTTTGCATCTTTTACAGGTACCTTGGAATGAATTTCCAATTTCCCTTGATGCTTTTCGTGTAATTGTAGTGCCTCCATTTTTAAATTCATTTTTCCCACTCCTAAAGGACAATTTTATTTTTAATCTCTTCCTAAGTGGTCTGACCAGAAGTATATTTAAAATAATATATCATAACCAATTTAATTGTAAAGTTTTATTTGACTTTCTTACTGAATGAATAAAAAAAGCAATGTTGCACAGATCTACTTAAGTACAACATTGCTTGTTCCGAACAACGCACGAATTGCCTCGATTACCTTGTTATTCGGATCAATCCACTGATTGGATTGTAACCGGACCGTTTTTTTCGTTTTTTCAAAGTATAAAATCACTGGTGTATTTCCATTATTTTTTTTCAAAATTTGATCGAGCTCAACTAATCTTTCCTGTGCCTGTCTTTCCACAGTAATTTTAATAAACAAGCGGTGATTTCCAGTTCGTTTTTTTAACTCTTCCACATGTTCTGCTTCACGAATAACAAACTGCTTATTTCCCTTTCTTCTCTCCATATAACCAGTTAAAAAGACGGTTTCTCCTTTTTTTAGAAATACCATTGATTTTTTGTATACATCTGGAAAAACAACAGCTGAAATTTCATCGGTTTCATCACTGATTTGGAGAAAAGCCATTGCTTCACCATTTTTCGTCCGTATTCTACGTTCTTCTTGAATATAAGCAGCAATTTTTACAGTCTGTTTTTCTTTCTCTATCTCATCAATAAAAATTGCACCGTGAAGCTGGAATATTTCACGATTAATCGATACAGGATGTTCGGATATAAACATCCCTAGTACTTGTTTTTCATTTTGTAATTTTAAATCGAGCGGCATCGGTTCCACTTCAACATATTTAGGCTGTATTCCTAAACTCTGGAAAAATTGAATATCCATTTGATAATCATCTGGTTTCATCAATTGGGCATGTTCAATGGCGACGTCTAAAGTTGCGAGTAATGTGGCCCGGTCTTTTCCAAATTCATCAAAGCTGCCAGCATAGATAAGATGTTCAATGGTTTTTCGATTCACAACCTTTAATGAAACACGTAGACAAAAGTCAAAAAGATCATGAAATGGCCGTTCTTTTCTCGCAGTCATAATTTCCTTAAGTGCTTGTATGCCAACACCTTTAATGGCGGCAAGACTAAAACGAATACGATTATTCTCGACTTCAAACCGATAACTACTTTTATTTATAGACGGTGGTTTCAGGGTAAAACCTAGATGCCTTAGTTCTCTAGCATAGCTCGTTATTTTATCTTCATTGCCAATGACGGATGTTAAAAGACAAGCCATAAAATGGAGTGGGAAATGAGCCTTTAAATAAGCCAATTGATATGCGAGCATACTATAGGCTACAGCATGCCCCCGTGGAAATCCGTAATCAGCAAATCGAACAATTAAGTCATAAATATTATGGGCAACTTGTTCATCATAGCCTTTCTTTTTTGCACCTTCAACAAAATGATGTCGTTCTTGATCAAGAATATGGCGTTTCTTTTTGGAAACAGCCCTTCTTAAAAGATCCGCTTCCCCCAATGAGAAACCTGCCATTTTTGAAGCAATTTGCATAATTTGTTCTTGGTATACAATCACCCCATAGGTCGGTTGTAAAATCTCTTTTAAATCTGGATGTGGATACACAACCGTTTCCACTCCATGCTTTCTTCGGATGAAAGTTGGGATGTTCGCCATTGGACCTGGTCGATACAGCGCATTAACAGCAACGATATCTTCAAAATTTGTTGGTTTTAACTGGACTAATACATTACGCATCCCATCCGATTCCAATTGGAAAATCCCCGTCGTCTTTCCAGCTTGCAATAGTGCAAAAGTCTTTTCATCATTAATCGGAATGGCTTGTAAGTTTATTCTTCTGTTTTCCTTATAATGAATGCTTTTTAAAATAGCTTCGATCAGGGATAAATTTCGCAAACCTAAAAAGTCCATTTTTAACAAGCCAATTTCTTCTAAGGTGCCCATCGGAAACTGAGTTAATAACACTTCCCCTGAACCTGTTTGTAATGGAATTTGTTCAATTAATGGCGCGTCGCTAATAACAACTCCAGCTGCATGGGTCGATGTATGACGCGGTAATCCTTCAATTTTGCATGCAATTTCAAAAATCGTCTTTATTTTTTCATGCTGTGTTAATTTTTGCAGTTCTTTCGATTCTTTCCGTGCATCCGTCAACGAAATTCCTAGTTTATTTGGTATACTTTTGGACAGTTGGTTTATCTCCTTATTTGTTAAGCCATAGACACGAGCGGCATCTCGAATAGCGGCCTTTGCTGCAAAAGTACCAAAGGTAATAATTTGGGCCACATGATTTTTACCATATTTTTCTGCTACATATTCAATGACTTCATCTCGCCTATGGTCAGGAAAATCAATATCGATATCAGGCATAGAGACACGTTCTGGATTTAGAAAACGTTCGAACAATAAATGAAATTTGATTGGATCTACATCGGTAATATTTAAGCAATAGGCAACGAGGCTTCCAGCTGCCGAACCCCTTCCTGGACCTACGGTAATCCCATTTTCTTTAGCAAATTTTACATAATCCCAAACGATTAAAAAGTAATCACTATAATGCATTTTTTTTATGGTTTCTAATTCATACGTTAACCGTTCTTTATAAACATCTGTCGGTTGTGGAACACGTTCTTCTAACCCTTGCCAACATAACTGAGCCAAGTAATCGTCACTTGATTGATTTTTCAAAGGATATTTCGGCAGTAATTGTTGATGAAAGGGTAGTTCCACATGACATTGTGCGGCAATATCGATCGTGCTCTGTAGAACTGCTTGATGATTTTGAAAAAAAGTTTTCATAGTGTCCGCTGATTTTACATAGTATTCCCGTTCCAATTTATCCTCTTGTAGATCATCAAGCTGTACATTTTCACGAATGGCAATTATAGCTTTCCATGCCGGGTAGTCTTCTGGATTGGCGAACATAGCCTTGTTTGTAGCTACAACCGGGATATTAAAGTTTTGATTAATTTGTAAAATGTTTTCCATTAATCGATGATGTTCTCGAGTAGGAAATGGTTGAATGGAAAGAAAAAAAGAATTTGGTTCAAACAACTGTTGATAATATTTAGCTTTTTCAACTGCTGCCTCAAGTTCCCCATTCAGAATTAATCCTTCTATTTCCCCTTCTATCCCCGGTGATATCGCAAATAACCCTCTATGATAAGCTCGTAACCATTTCAAAGGAATCCCTTGGGGCGATTTCGTTTGAATTGCACTGGATATTTTCATTAAGTTTTGATACCCTTCCCAATTTTTAGCAAGCAAAATAAGTGAGTAAGAAACTTCTTTTTCCTCAGAAACGAGGATATCTGCAGTCAAACCGATAATAGGCTGTATATTTTGAGCAACACAGGCTTTATAAAATGGAACAACCCCATATAAAACATTTCGATCCGTTAAGGCAACGGCACGATAACCTTTTTTCTTTACTTCGCTTACAATAGTTTGAGGTGTCATCGTTCCCGATAATAGGGAATAAGCACTATATGTATGTAGGTGAACAACTGACATCGTTTTCCCCACCGTTCTTTCATTTCTTTTTGTTTAGCATTTGTTTAATTTTAAGCTTTAGTCCTCATATTCGAACCGTATAATTTTTTAATTCGAATCTTTTATCCACATTATAGCACATACGTTCCCTATTGTATGTTAGAATGTTTCACTTTCTATTCATATTTCCGGTCAATGAACAATAAATTAGTGATAAGGACAAGCCGATTTCTTAACCTTATAAAGGGTGTGAACAGTTTATGACAGAAGCTTTTGTTCCGACGTTTATCCATAGTTTTTTTATCGCTTTAGGGGTACTACTCGGAGGTTCATTGATTGGCGGATTAGCGGCTTTTTTAACGGGACAACCTCCATTAACCGAAATATATAGACTGGCAAACAGTTTAAGAATTTGGGCGATTGTTGCTGCGATTGGCGGAACATTCGATGCTGTCTATAGTTTTGAAAGAGGACTGATGGAAGGTGAGACAGACAGTTTGGTTAAGCAAATCTTTCTTATATTGTCTGCCTTTGGAGGTGCTCAAACTGGTGCTTTATTAATTAATTGGTTAACACAGGAGCATATATCATGAGAGTACCATCATTTTATCGTTCAAAAAGCTTCCAACGTATGCTATTTGGCGCTGTAATAGGTGCGATCTTAAGTTGGCTCTTTTTTTTATATGTTTATGGCCAAATGCAAGAAGAACAAGTAACGACAATTCGAAAACAACAAGAACAAATCGCCAATCTAGAAAAAGAAAAGAATATTTGGCAGGAAGATTTTAAAAAATTAAATGAAAAGAATAAAGAATTACTGACCGTTCAAGAATTATCTATCAAAATAACAAACGCTAGTAAATATAAAATTGATCCATTAAGTTTATTTGAAGCCGAGGAAGAAATAAAAAAAGAAGTGGACTCTACTATTTTAGCCAAAAATTTAGATGAATTATTTAAAGATCGAGGACTATTAATTAAACTAATTGAAAATAAACCGATTGAAATCAGCGACCGAAAATACAAACTAAGCGTAAAAAAGTTTATTCTTTATACGACTGTTATTATTGAAGTGGAACTGTCCCTTGCTGATTAAATCTATTGTTTAAAAAAACAATTGGCAAATAATGCCAA
>NZ_JAOUSE010000020.1:0-45392 GCF_025660415.1 Pallidibacillus thermolactis | reverse complement strand
ATCTACTAAACGTGCAACGTGATTTTCCGGAACAAACATTTCTATATCTAAAATCATCATTGTTTGTTTATTATTATAAGGCTGGAATACAAGTTTCTTTTGTTTCTTTTTGGGTTGATTTCCTTTTTCAATTATTCCCTCTAGAGCTAGTTCCATTTGCATGTTATAATTTGTTTGAATAGTCATTTGATTATTCATAAAAAATCGTCCTTTCTGTTGAATGTTGTCTCGTCAACTTCATTCTACAAAAAAGGACGATTTTTTTGTACCATTAAATAGCAAAAGGGCTAGACCGAAGGTCAATTAAAAATTGACTTTTCGGACAGCCCCTTTTTACTCATTCAATAATTAATTCCTTTATCCGGATGCTTATATTTGTTATAGTTCTTTCCCACATCTATAATACGACCTTCAGTATTCGTCGGTATGTTCGCACTTCCTAATCTTTGTAAATGTTGTCTAAAGTTGTCCCAATCAAATTTACCTAGTTCTTTTACACGACCTTCCTCATATGCTTTCTGGAATATGTCATAACCATCGCCACCTTTTGCTGTAAAGTAGTTTGTAACAATCGTATAAGTTTCTATATCTTTTATTTTTACATAATCGCCATTCTCATCGATAAAATAGATTGCCACTACACGTTTTCCTGCTGCTTTTGTGGAGTCAAATTCAACTTTACCGCCAGCTATATGTAAAAATCCACCAAATTCCTCTGGATACGCATGAACACTATGTTCAAAAGCTTTCTTGAGCTCTATGCCAGTTAAATCTATAGTAGATAATGTATTTCCAAAGGGTAAAACTTGAATTATCTTACCGTTCGTAATCGGACCCGCTTCAATTGGAGCACGGATACCGCCACCATTTTGAACGGCCATTAAAACTTTTTCATCATATTTTTTTGCTGCATAAAGCATCCCATCCGTAATTAAATTCGCTAATATAGTTTCACTGTTACGGACACTAGCGTTCCCATTACTCGATCTAGGATTCTCAAGGGGGTGGTTTAAATGAACTCCTATTTCTTGATTGGCAAAGTTGTAAATTTCTGACTTATACTCATTTAATAAGTCTACAGCTTCCGGGTCTTCTTCGAAATTTTCAATTTTCAACAAATCCCCTTCTGCCTCAATGACTTTTCCACGATTATCAAATGTAACATTTAGCATCCCTAGATTCGTGTTATATTCACCTGCTTGTACAATAACGGTGGGTTCTTCTTTTGCTTTACCATTTACATCCGTTTTAATCAGCACTGGTTCTGTTAATTCAGTATGACTGTGACCTCCAACAATAATATCGATACCATCCACTTTCATAGCAAGTAATAAATCATTATCCACTTTTGCATTGTCATTAAAGCCGATATGGGTTAAGGCGATGATTTTATTAACACCCATGTTCTCGAATTCTTTTACGGCTTTTTTTGCTTTCTCAATAAAACTCGAAAAAATGACTTGACCTGGACTGGATATAGTGGTTGTTTCTTTTGTAGTTAAACCAAAGATTCCTATTTTTTCACCATTTACTTCTTTAATGATACTGTTATAAATATGTCCATTTTGAGCAAGCGTAGATATTTTATCATGATATAAGTCGTTAAATTTATCATCTCTAGAGAAGTCGATATTTGAACTAACGAAAGGAAACTTTGCATTCTTAACAAAGTCAACTAATGCTTGATGACCTTCCAAACTTGAACCTAAATCAAACTCATGGTTGCCAAAAGTCATTACGTCATAGCCCATTAAATTCATAAATTGAAGATCTGCCTTCCCTTTTTTCGTATGAAAATAAAGGGTTCCTGTAAACACATCACCTGCATGAAGAAGGAGAGCATTAGGATTATTCATACGAATTTTTTTGACTGCTGTTACGGTTTTAGCCACATTATCCAAATTAGCATGTGTATCATTGTTATGTAAAATCGTTAACGTAAAACTATCTTCCTTCTTTGTTTCAGCTGAAACAAAGAAAGGATTTAAAATAAGAAAAAGGGAACTGACAAGTAAAGTTTTTACAGTGATCGCTATGACTAGCAGTTTCTTTAAAGGCGATTTTACCTCCAGTATATAGTGACCAATCGGCTTCGTTCAATTAGACAAACCAGTTTTCACGGTGAAACCTAGTGAATGAGGTAAACTTAATAAATAGACATGTATTTATATTATTGCGTTTTTCAAACTATATTTGTATATATTATTTCTTTTTTTCTCTTTTTACACCCTTTAATAAAAGGTAAAATATCTTCAAATCGTAATGTTGGGTTGTTAGTATTTACATATGATGAATTTTGAAGATAAGTGATTGTTTGCGGAAGGCTTATTGTTGCTTAAGTAGAGGCAAATCATTAAACATTTACTGTAGAACTACTTTTCATATATTCTTTATGAATTTGTGCTGCAATAATATTTCGCTGAATTTCTGAAGTTCCTTCGTAAATTTTTGTAATTCTTGCATCACGGTAATATCTTTCAATGGGATAATCTTTAATATATCCAATCCCCCCATGAATTTGCACAGCTAAATCAGCGACCTTGTTATACACCTCTGAACCAAGTAATTTTGCCATTGCCGCTTCTTTAATCATTTTCATGTTTTGGTCAACCATCCACGCAACTCGATAAGTAAAAGTCCGTAATGTTTCAATTTGTAATGCCATTTCAGCTAAATAATGTTGGATAATTTGTTGTTCAAAAATTGGCTTTCCAAATTGTTCTCGTTCATGTGCATACTTTATAGATAATTCTAATAACTTTTGAGATGAACCTAAATTGCGAGCAGCAAGACCTGCACGTCCATTCGCCAAGATCTTTAAAGCATTCACATATCCCATTCCTTCTTCACCAAGAACATTGTCTATCGGTACTTCACAATCTTCAAAAAATATTTCTGAAGAATAAGATCCACGCAATCCCATTTTTTCTTCCTTTTTCCCTACGACAAACCCTGGAAAATCTTTTTCCACAATGAAGGATGTGATACCTTTTGCCCCTTTTTTCGGGTCAGTCACAGCCATTACGGTAAAGACATCAGCAATCGGTCCATTTGTAATATAATGTTTAGAACCGTTCAATATATACTTATCTCCCCTTTTCACAGCACTTGTCTTTAAAGCTGAAGCGTTCGAACCAGCATTTGGCTCTGTTAAAGCAAAAGCCCCGATCAGCTCTCCAGTTGCCATTTTGGGAAGATATTTTCTTTTTTGTTCCTCCGAGCCCAATTCAACAATCCCAACTGTACCTATACCAGTATGCGCACCAATTACAGTTGTATATCCATTTGACGTACGACCCAGTTCTTCATAGATTGCACACTTACCAACCATGCCGATTCCTAACCCGCCGTATTCTTCAGGAATACTCAAACCGAATAGTCCCATTTCCTTGCTCATTTCTAAAATACGTTCAGGGATTTTATCTTCTCTTTCTATTTGATCAGCGACTGGCTCAACTGTATTTTCAACAAAGTCCCGAATAGATTCTTTCATTTCTAGGATTTCTTGGGATAAATTAAAATCCATGTTCACACTCTCCTTTTTATAATCAATCCCCGTGCTATTTTCCAATCAATCTTCCTATTATGAACGATTTTGATATTTTGTGATTATAATTAGAGAAAAAAATTAATCATATGTTAATACAGATTACATACCGTACTCTCTTTTTCAATCGTCCAACTCCATTTCTGAAAGAAGATATCCATAATACGAATGATGTAAGTATTGCGAATTTTGGATTTAACTTCAAACTACCCCTTCATCTTTGAATTTTTGAATTGCTTTCTGTGAATAGCCTAATTCCGTTAAAATTTCCACTGTATGCTCACCTAGTAATGGTGGATAGTATCGAACTTTGGCAGGTGTTTCTGAAAACTTTACAGGAAAGCCTGGAACTTTAAGATCTTTTATCTTCGGATGTTCGATTTCGATCATCATCTCTCTTGCTTTCACTTGAGGGTGATTTATTATTTGATCAACGGTATGTATTGGACCACAAGGCACTCCTGCTTTATCCATTTTTTCAAAAATTTCCTTACTTTCCATCTTAATTAATCGATCGGATAGAATTGAAACAAGTTCTTCTCGATGGGCAACCCGGTCATCATTTTTCTGAAAACGAGGATCCGTTAACAAGTCCTTCCAACCGAAGGCTTCACAACATTTTTTCCATAATCCATCGTTTGCAACAGCTAATATAATATCTATATCCTTTGCTCGAAAAGCTTGGTAAGGAACGAGCGATGGATGGGCTGAACCCATTCTACTTGGAACCTTTCCGGTCGCCATATACCCTGTTGCGAGAAAATTTAACAAACTAATTTGACCATCTAGTAAACTAACATCAATATATTGACCTTTCCCCGTTTTTTGCCTAGCAAATAATGCGCTTAATATTCCATATACGGCAAACAATCCTGTAGACAAATCAACGATCGACATTCCCGCTTTTGCAGGACCTCGGTCCGGTTCACCAGTAATACTCATCAATCCACCGTAACCTTGAAGTAGAAGATCATAGCCTGCTCGATCTTTTTCTGGACCAGTTCTGCCAAAACCTGATATGGAACAATAGATAAGTTTTGGATTTATTTCTTTCATTTTTTCATAACCGAAACCTAGTTTATCCATGGCTCCTGTACGAAAATTTTCTACTAAGACGTCTGCTTCTTTTGCTAACTTATAAATAATTTCTTTTCCTTTTTTACTTTTCAAATTAACTGTAATACTTCTCTTATTTCGATTCGTACTTAAAAAATAAGTGCTTACGCCGTTCCATGTAGGAGGTGTAAATCTCCTCGATTCATCTCCCAATCCAGGTTGCTCTACCTTTATAATTTCAGCACCTTGGTCACCGAGTAACATTGTACAATATGGCCCAGCAAGGGTTCTTGACATATCTAAAATCTTTATACCTTCTAAAGGCTGCATAAAATACCTCCTCATGAAGAAACAATTTATACGTTTCGTTTCTTTGATCGTACGCTCCCTGAAATCCCCTTAATTTTTTTCACACTCTTGTCGATAAACTTTTAGCGTATGGACTCACATTTAAAAGTTCATTATAATCGATCCCTGTTTTTATCCCCATTTTAGAAAGCATTTTGACTAAATCTTCTGTCGCTACATTCCCAGTAGCACCAGGAGAATAAGGACAACCTCCAAGTCCTCCCACTGAGCTATCAAACTTCGTTACTCCTGCTTGCATTGCCGCAATAACATTTGCTAATGCAAGTTTTGATGTATCATGAAAATGTCCGACAAAGGTTACTTCTGGATATAAGTCTTTTAATCTCGCAAAACGCTCATAAACGATTTTTGGGTCAGCCTGACCGTTCGTATCTCCAATATCAATTTCATCTGCCCCCAGACGGACAAAACGATCAACCACAAACTTCACGTCTTCAAAAGATACAGAACCTTGGAATGGACATGTAAAAGCCATTGAAACATATGCCCGAATAAACATCGAATGTTTTTTTGCAACTGAAAACATGTCTTCACATTCATTTAAGGATTCCGCCGTTGTTTTATTAATATTCCTTTTGTTAAACTCGTTGCTTGCACCGATAAATACGGCAATTTGTGGTGCCTTTACTTCAATAGCCCGATCCAACGCTTTCATGTTTGGTGTTAAAGCAATATAAGTAATACCTAGTTGATTACAATATGTAGCAATTTCTTCAGAGTCTGCCATTTGCGGCACCCATTTCGGATGAACAAAGGAGGCCGTTTCCATACGCTTTATACCTACTTTCGCAAGCTGTGCGATTAACTCCTTCTTCTTTTCTGCTGGAATTGGTTCTGGTTCATTTTGTAAACCGTCACGTGGTCCAACCTCAATAATTTCTACTTCTTTTGGAAAAAACAAAACACAATCACTCCTCCATCTTCGTTATCCTCTAAAGTTAAACATTATTTATTAAAGATCGGTTTACGCTTTTCAAAAAATGCCTGAACCCCTTCTTTAAAATTGTCTGATTCAAAGAGCAGACCTTGAGCAAAACCTTCTAATTCCAACGTTTCATCCAACTCAGCTAATACACTACGATTGACCAATTTTTTCATTAAGCCAATAGCCAAATTTGGCGCTTCTGCCAATCTTGTTGCCAGTATTTCTGCCTCTTCCATAAGGAGATGGTCATCAACTACTTTGTTCACGATTCCCAATTCATGTGCCTGTTCTGCAGTAACTTTCTCTCCTAGAAACATAAACTCCAGTGCTCGATGTCGTCCGATTAATCTAGGTAAAAAATAAATAGCTCCTAAATCTGGTACAAGTCCTACTTTTACAAAACTTTGTATGAATACAGTAGATTGACACGCTACAATCATGTCACATGCTAAAGCAATACTTATACCTGCCCCGGCAGCAGCTCCATTTATTGCGGCTATAACCGGCTTTTCAATGTTGACAATTGACCGGATCAACTCATGACCGTATTGTAATCTTTCACGCCCCGATACAGCATCAATATCCTTCATTGTGCTTAAATCGCCGCCAGCTGAAAAAACTTTTCCTTCACCAGTTAAAATAATGGATTTAATATCCGGATCATGCTTCGCTGTTGAAAAGAAATCAATTAAGTCTTGTCTCATTTCTAGCCCAAGGGCATTTCTAACTTCAGGGCGATTAAATTTTACAATTGCCACACCATCCTCTCTTTTTGCAACTTTAATAGATTGATAGTTCATTTAATACTCACCTCACATAAATTATCAACGAGGCTTACGTTTTTCTACAAAATCGCAAGCTCCTATTTAACGACTTTCTTTGTCAATGCTCTGATATACTTCATCCTCTATTTTTTATAAAATATCGTTGAACTCATGTTGTATACGTTTACAAATTATAAAATAACTTAACATTGACTCTTACTATCTATTTTTCAATTTCTAAAGTTTAAACCGAATAATGCGACACTGGTATGAACGGATTGTTTTTCTAGTGAAGTATTTCCGTTTTTTCTTATCCAGTCTTTTTTACGATGCATTCCCCTTGACGATATTTTATATATAAAAAGTTTTTTCGTCAACGAGAATTCTTAATATTCAATATTATCATTATATAACAAACAATTAATTTTCATGTTTTTATTATTCTTTTTGAATCTATGCTAACTGCCGATTATAAAAAAACCCAAGTTCTATATCATTACTAGAACTTGGGCTATCCGGTCATTCCTTTCTGTTTGTATCGATCATAATACACCCGTCAGTTGATTTATTAATACAAGTAGTTTGACGATATCTGATATTGTTTGAAATGTTTCAGAGTTTACGAAACCATGAAGTGTAACTTGTCCGTTTTGAACTGTATCTTTTAACTCAGTTAATAAGTCTTCATTTTTCTCTACAATTTGTTGGTGTACTTCTTCTGCAACAGATGGTACATGAAGTTCATTAAATTGTTCGATTTTTTTAATTAAACCGATGACTTGTTCATTTAGTTGTTTATATGTTTCTCGGTTTGTTGCAGCATCCGCTGCCATTTGCGGTGCTTCCTGGGCAAAATTACTTAATTCTTGAATATATTGAGTCGCCTTATCGACATAGTCCTCTGTTCCATTTGTATCTGCAAAAAGGGAACAACCGCTCAAAAAAAGTGTAAATACAAGGATGATCAACAACTTTTTCATAAATTCCCCCCATTTTTTCTCTTCTTCCAACCATACTTACGAAAACGTTGTAAAAAAGATTCATGAATACGAAAAGATATTAGTTAACGGCTTTAAAAGTATACACACCATTTTGTCCATATCGACGTACTTTCCCTTGTTCTTCCAAATAAATTAATCTTGTTAACGATGCCATAAATGGACTGGCGATAAAATTCTTTTTTAATTGGCCATAAACATCGTATGTAATTTGTAAAGCTGTTTTTGCTTCTTCTTTGACTAATTGATAAATTTGTTCTAATCGCTTTTCATGGCCTTCTTTAATTTCAAGGACCCGATCATGGAAATGCTCAATAGGCTCTCCATGACCAGTTAAAGCAAAATCAGTTGGATATTGTAATATATGGTCAATAGATTGTAAATAATATTGTAGTGCATTATATTCTTCCGCTTCCCATAAACCGATAACGGGTGAAAATTCCTGTAATACATGATCACCAGCAAACATGAATCTTTTTTCAGGATTATAAAAACAGAAATGATCATAGGAGTGACCTGGTGTCCATATCGGTTCATACCAATCATTACCTATTTTAATTCTCTCATCCATATTAAATAATACATCTGGTTCAAATTGGTATATATCTGAACGGTCCAACGGCTCTGGTATATTAGCAATCCCATGAACCCTTAATAATTGAGCCATACGGTTTTCAAAATCAGGATCTCGATGTTTCTCCATTTCACCAAGGCCAATCTTCGATACAATAATCGGAATTCCTTTTTTCTGTAACCATTTTGCTAATCCGATATGATCTTGATGAACGTGGGTCAGAACAACCTTTTCAATCGCAACCCCTTTGTCTAACACTTGTTGCCAAAGGGATTTGGCTTGTTTTGAATAGGATCCTGTATCGATAATGGTGTAACCCTGCTCACCTTCGACTAAGTAACAATTCGTTGCACCCATTCCCCCTGGATATTGTACTTTCAAAAGATATATACCTTCTATAATTTTTGTTAACACTGTCATTTCCCCTTTGTTTACCTGCTTTTTACTTTTAAAATATAATTTATTACTCCTAGGTTTTATCTTAAAACCTATTATCTAACCTATACAAATATTTTGATTTCTTCTCACCGTTTTTTTATTTCAATTTCCAATCTAGGAAATGAGAAATCTCACCTGTGAATTGGCCGATATGCATCTTTTTATAATTTAAAAATAATAAACAGTTCCCATTTGAGAACTGTTTTGAAACACAAATTTTTATGCTGGATTCAATATTCGATGTAAAAATTGCTTCGTTCGGTCAACTTGTGGGTTTTTAATCACTTCATCAGGAGTTCCTTGTTCGACAATATATCCTCCATCCATAAACACAACTTTATCCGATACTTGATAAGCAAATTGAATTTCGTGAGTAACAATAACCATTGTCCAATTATCTTTAGCCAAATCTTTTATAACTTTTAATACTTCTCCTACCAATTCTGGATCTAATGCCGATGTAGGTTCATCAAAAAGCATTAACTCCGGCTCCATTGCGAGTGCTCGTGCAATTCCAACCCTTTGCTGTTGGCCGCCAGAAAGCTGGTAAGGATAAAGATTTATTTTATCCTCTAATCCAACTTTTTTTAGCAAACTTTTAGCTAAATTTAATACTTCTTTCCTATCCCTTTTTTGAACAATCAACGGTCCTTCCATAACATTTTCAATAGCCGTCTTATGCGGAAAAAGATTATATGACTGAAAAACCATTCCTGATTTTCTTCGTAATCTCAATAGATCTTGTTTCTTTTGTTTTTTAGTAAAATCTAAAGTAAACCCATCTTCAAATTGAAATATTCCATTATCGGGAATCTCCAATGCATTTAGGCAGCGTAGGAGAGTCGTTTTCCCTGAACCTGATGGTCCAATAATTGAAATCACTTGTCCTTTTTCAATACTAAAATTTATATCCTTTAATACTTGTAAATCGCCAAATTGCTTCGCTAAACCAGTTACTGATAAATACATTGTTCCCTCCTCCTACTACCGTGCCGTATACCGTTCTAAACGTTTTTCCAATCTTGACTGGATCATCGATAAAATAAAACAAATAACCCAATAAATAAGTGCCGCTTCCACATATAAAAGTAAAAAATCATAAGTAACAGCAGCTATTTCCTGGGACTTCCGAAACAGTTCAACAACAAGAATTTGTGAAGCTAGCGACGTATCTTTTACTAAACTAATAAATGTATTAGATAAAGGCGGAACTGATACTCGTGTTGCTTGTGGAAGTATAATTCTTCTTAACGCCATAGTTTTTGTCATCCCAATAGTCGCAGCCGCTTCCCATTGCCCTTTTGGAATCGATAATATCGAACCCCTGATGATTTCTGATGCATAAGCACCTACATTTAAAGAAAATGCAATAATAGCAGCCGGATATGGATCAAATGTTATATCCAATGTAGGCATCCCATAAAATATAATAAACAATTGAACAAGTAACGGTGTTCCACGAATAGCTGAAACATAAAATGTCGCAGGAATTGTTAAAAAGGGAGATTTAGAGATGCGCATCATTGCTGTTAGTAATGCAATTATTAAACCGATAATAAAGGATATAATTGCTAATGGAATTGTCGCTTTAATTGTACCTGTTAACATTGGAACAAGGGAGTTGATAAACAACTCCCATCCTTCTGTTTGTCCGGTTATTGTAAATAACACATTATTTAGTGGATACATCTTCACCAAACCATTCTATCGCAATATTTGATAACGTTCCGTCTTCAATCATTGATTCTAATGCTTCATTTACAGCATTTACTAATTCTTCGTTTCCTTTATTAAACGTAAAGGCCATTTCTGATTTTTCATCGGATTCAGCAACAATTTTTAAGTCATCGCCTTTTTGTTTCAAATAATCTAATACTGCTAATTTATCATTGACGGTCACATCTGCATGACCTTGTTTAATTACCTCTGCCGCTTGGAATAGACCTTCAACACTTACAAGTTCTGCACCATACTCTTTGGCAATTTCTCCATAATTACTTGTTAAAGTTTGAGCAGATTTTTTTCCTTTCAAATCTTCAAAAGATGTAATATCTGTATTATCCTTAGGTACTACCACAACTGCTGATGAATAAGTGTATGGAATAGAGAAGTCATAGTTGGCTAAACGATCCTTATTAATACCAACTTGATTGGCAATCACATCAAAACGACCTGCATTTAATCCAGCAAACATTGCATCCCATTGCGTTTCCTCAAATTTTACTTCAACACCCATACGTTTTGCTACTTCACGAATAACTTCTACATCATAACCTGTTAATTTCCCTTCGTCATTATGAAAAGAAAATGGAGGATATACGCCTTCAGTACCAACTGTTAATACACCTTTTTCTTTTATATCTTCATATAGGTTTTTTCCTTCATTTGTATTATCTTCGTTCGTTTCATTGTTGTTTTCTCCGCTGCCACAAGCAACGAGTGAAATGGCGACAACAGCAAAAATTAATGTGAATATTAGTTTGTTTAATCTTTTCATGTGTTAAACCCCCAGTAAGTTAGTAGGAAATAGTAAGTTGAGTATAGTACAAGTTTTATTTTATGTAAACTACCTTTATACATAATTGTTAACATTTTTACATCGAAAATTCTTGCGTAATTCAATCGTTTTCTAGATGTTTTCACAATTATTATTATAGTTGATAAACTTTTTCCCATTCTAAAAAGTGATCAACCTTTTCTTCATCTAACTGATATCCTATACCAGGTTGATCTGGAACCTCAATCATACCATTTCTAGCAACGATCTCAGGGTAAATAATATCCTTTTCCCAATATCGTGATGAACTCGAAATATCGCCAGGTAACGTAAATTGCGGCAGCGATGCTAAAGCAATATTTTGTGCTCGACCTACACCTGTTTCCAACATTCCACCACACCATACATGTATATCCTTCTCTTTACAATAATCATGAATTCGTTTGGCCTCTGTTAATCCACCTACTCGTCCAGGTTTAATATTTATAATTCTACAACTCCCAAGCTCATAAGCCATTTTTACATCTTCTAAAGAATGAATACTCTCATCTAAACATACCGGTGTATGTATAACAGATTGCAACTTGGCATGATCCATAATATCGTCATCCGATAACGGTTGTTCAATCATCATTAAGTCAAATTCATCCAATTGTTTTAGATGTTCAATGTCATCAAGAGTATATGCAGAATTTGCATCAACCATTAAAGGAATACTTGGAAAATGCCATCGTACTTCTCGTAATACTTTTATATCGTAACCTGGTTTAATTTTGATTTTAATGCGTTTATATCCTTCTTGAAATGCTTGATCAATGGTATGTAAAAGCTCATTGATCGTCGGTTGAATTCCAATTGCGATACCAACTTCAATTTTCTTTCTTTCTCCACCTAAAGCACGTGCCAATGACACCCCTTCTCTTTTTGCATAAAGGTCCCAAATTGCTCCCTCTATGGCTGCCTTCGCCATATGATTCCGTTTAATAGGCTTAAAAATATTTGACACATCTTGCGGGTGAGTTAAACACTCCATTTGCAAAATTGGAATTAAATAATCTTCCATCATATGAAAAACCGTTTTCACCGTTTCTTCTGTATACCAAGGTACCTCAAAAGCAACAGATTCGCCGTAGCCACAATTTCCCTCCCCGTCTCTTGCTTCAATTAAAAAGAACTCCTTATCTTTTACAGACCCAAAACTAGTTGAAAAAGAATGCTTTAAACGCATCTTTAACTTTTTAATCTTTATTTCAGTAATCGGAAGTGCCATCATTTCCCCTCTTTCTTTCTGTAACATGTACAAATATTAACAATTAGCTCCTTTTATTATAACAATTCTTGCGACATTCCCATTTATTTTTCATTCCCCTCGTTTTTCTAGGAAAAATGTGTAAAATTTTCTTTTTTTGACAAGATAATGATGAGGTGATTCGTATGTATAAAAACCATGAGCGAAAGTTAGTATGGCTCACCTTTACAGTAGCCGTTCTCTTATTTCTTTCAATGGTTCGAAGACTATTCGCAGGTTAAGGTTTTGGTTAAGTTTCGAAAAAAGTGAAAAAATTGTCTATATAAAACTGGAGGAGACTTGTCATGACTGGAGATTCCGTTTTTTTCAGTAGAGTTTTGACTGAAACAACTTTAACCTTTCATATTATCTATGCCACCTTAGGAGTAGGTGTGCCCCTGATGATTATGATTGCTCAATGGATTGGGATTAAGAAAAACGATCAATATTATATATTGTTAGCTAGACGTTGGACACGAGGATTTGTTATCACAGTAGCTGTAGGCGTAGTGACTGGCACCGCCATCGGTTTACAACTTTCTTTGTTATGGCCGAATTTTATGGTTCTTGCCGGCAACGTCATTGCCTTACCACTATTTATGGAAACCTTCGCTTTTTTCTTTGAAGCCATTTTTTTAGGGATTTATTTATATACATGGGATCGCTTTGAAAATCAAAAGAAACATTTATTACTTTTAATTCCAGTAGCCATCGGGGCTTCTTTTTCAGCGGTTTTTATTACGATTGTAAATTCTTTTATGAATGCGCCACAAGGTTTTGACTTGATTAATGGCCAATTGGCAAATGTGAATCCTATCACGGCAATGTTTAATCCTGCAATGCCGACAAAGGTTGCTCACGTTGTCGTTACGGCATATATGACTTCAGCCTTCGTCTTAGCTTCCATCGCAGCATTCCGTTTAGCTACAGGCTCTAAACATGTTTATCATAAGAAAGCTTTGTTATTAACGATGAAACTCGGATTAGTATTTTCAATCGCAACAGCCATCATAGGGGATTTTTCTGGTAAATATTTAGCTGAATATCAACCAGAGAAACTTGCTGCTGCTGAATGGCATTTTGAAACATCCAGTGAAGCCCCTCTTCTTATGTATGGCATTCTAGATGAAAATAATGAAGTAAAATATGCCATTGAGATACCATTTGCTCTAAGTATTTTAGCTCATTGGTGGCCATCTGCCGTCGTTACAGGATTGGATCAATTTCCTCCTGATGAAATTCCACCTCTCTATATCCATTATTTATTCGATACAATGGTGACAATCGGTATCGGATTACTACTTCTATCACTCATTTACTGGTTTGGTGTAAAACGTGGTTGGTCTTTTGTCCATTCGAAACTCTTTTTGTGGTTTGCCGTTTTAAGTGGTCCTTTAGCAATGATTGCGATAGAAGCTGGTTGGTGGTTAGCAGAAGTCGGTCGACAACCATGGATTTTACGGGGAATTATGCGTACAGCAGATGCAGCAACGACAAACCCAAATGTTGATTTAATGTTAGTGCTTTTCTCGATTCTGTACATAATTTTAGGGATAGGTACGATCATTGTCATGATCAGAATGTTTAAACGAAATCCGATTGAAAAAGAACTAGCTGATCGGGAAATCGAAAAAGGTGGTATGCTGAAATGAACTTAGAAATTATTGGTATTTCCGTATTAATGGCCTTTTTATTCGGCTATATTATGGTAGGAGCTATTGATTTTGGTGCAAGCTTTTTTAATGCCTATAGTTTAATTATCGAGAAAGAACATATTTTAACAAATATTATCCAGCGATATTTGTCACCTGTTTGGGAAGTGACAAATGTTTTCCTAGTTTTCTTTTTTGTCGGGATCGTCGGTTTTTTTCCTCAAACGGCTTTTTACTATGGAACAACGCTCCTAATACCGGTTAGTATTGGGATTGTTTTACTTGCCATCCGAGGTTCCTATTATGCCTTTGAAACATATGGCAATCGCGGTCATAAAGGATATGCATTTATCTATGGCTTATCGGGTTTATTTTTACCAGCATCCCTTTCTATTGTATTGACGATCTCAGAAGGCGGCTATATTTATATAAAGGATGGGAAACCCATTTTAGACTATTGGGTCCTATTTACTGAGCCATTGACTTGGTCTGTTGTGTTGTTAAGTATCACTGCAGTTCTCTATATTTCTGCCGTATTTTTAACATGGTATGCCAATAAAGCAGGTGATAAAGAAGCAACACGTTTAATGCGCAAATATGCCTTAATTTGGGCGTTACCTTTAATCATTACTGCTGCAGGAATCATTGTTGAGTTAAAGGGACATAATCCAGAGCATTTCGATAACATTATGAATTTATGGTGGATGTTCGCTATTTCATTTATTCTCTGGTGTATGACTGTTTACCTTCTTTGGCAGCGTCGAAATTATGGAGAAGCTTTCCTTCTTCTAGTTGCTCAATTCGCCTTGGCCTTTTATGGATATGGAATCAGCCATTATCCATATCTACTTTACCCGCATTTAACAATATATGACGGATTTACAAATGAGGCTATGGCCATTTCTTTAATTATTGCATTTATATTAGGTTTTTGCTTATTAGTTCCTTCCTTATATTTATTACTCCGACTATTTTTATTTAGTAAAAAATACGTGTCAGGGAAATAGTTGAAAAGGAGGGAAAAACCTTGAAGGCATTTTTCATATTTGTTGCACCATTTCTAGTATTATTCGCATCGATGATATTAGGATTTTGGTTAGCCCTCAATGACCAAAACCTTGAACAAGATGAAAAGTAGTGATTCTTAATTAGCCGAGACATACCATTGATACACGTATGCTCGGCTTTTTTTGTGATTTTTACAATATAGATCAATATAAAAAAAAGTGATCAAAAAATAAAAAAACCTATTGACCTTAACGTTACGTCAACCTGTATTGTAATGATTAAAGGAGGTGGTTCAAGCTGGAATACACCATTCAAAAATTAGCACGTTTAGCCGGAGTAACTACTCGTACATTACGTTATTATGACAAAATCGGTCTTCTCAAACCTGCTCGTATTAATTCATCAGGGTATCGCATTTATGGCCAAAACGAAGTAAATCTTTTACAACAAATTATGTTCTATCGTGAACTTGGTCTACAACTGGAAACAATAAAGGAAATCATTCACGACCCGTCCTTTAATCGGAAGAATGCTTTAAAAGAACATTTGCAACAATTAATTGCAAAAAGAAAACAAATAGATTTATTAATTGAGATTGTCAAGAAAACCATTAAACATGAAGAAGGGAGAATTCAAATGAGTGATCAAGAAAAATTTGAAGGTTTTAAGAAAAGATTAGTTGAAGAAAATGAGAAAAAATATGGTGATGAAGTTCGAGAAAGATGGGGTGAAGAAGCTCTAAAAGCCTCCAATCAAAAGGTGTTAAATATGAGTCAAGAAGATTATGAAAAAGTTACGAAGCTAGCTGAAGATGTGAATCAAACATTAGCCAAGGCGATGGAAACAGGAGATCCTGCAAGTGAAATTGCGCAAAGGGCAGCTGATTTGCATAAACAATGGTTAACATTTTACTGGAAAGAATACAGTAAAAAAGCCCATGTTGGCTTAGCGCAAATGTATGTTGATGATGAACGTTTCAAAGCCTATTATGATAAAGTAAAACCAGGTGCTGCAGAGTTTTTAAGAGATGCCATTTTAGTCTATACCGGTCAAAAACAATAATCATTGTTTGTATCAATCCCACACAATTGAGTGTGGGATTTTCCTTTTGCTGAATTTGTGCCAACGTATAGAAGTATATTACTTTTCTCATTGGACTTTGATTACTACACTTTTTCCTAGTTGCTCTGGAAGTTTCTGTTTTCAATCTGATGAACACACTTTTTTCGCTTCTCTCGTCAGATTTCTGTTTTCATCATGCCGATGAACGCACTTTTTTCACTTCTCCCGCCTTTTATCTGTTTTCATTATGCCGATGAACACACTTTTTGTGCTTCTCTCGTCAAATTTCTGTTTTCATCACACCGATGAACGCACTTTTTTCGCTTCTCTCGTCAAATTTCTGTTTTCATCACACCGATGAACACACTTTTTTCGTTTCATCTGCCTTTTTTCTGTTTTCATTATGCCGATGAACACACTTTTTTCGCTTCTCTCGTCAAATTTCTGCTTTCATCACACCGATGAACACACTTTTTTCGCTTCTCTCGTCAAATTTCTGCTTTCATCACACCGATGAACACACTTTTATTGCTTCTCTCGTCAAATTTCTGTTTTCATCACACCGATGAACACACTTTTCGTGCTCCTCTCGTCAATTTTCTGCTTTCATCACACCGATGAACACACTTTTTCGCTCCGATCCCCATTTTTCTGTTTTCACCATACCAATGAACGCACTTTTTTTCGCGTTCTCTCACCAAACTTTCATCAAGCCCTTAAATAAACTTTTTTCTACATAGCACAAATAAAAAAAGCAAGTAGAGATTGTCTTATATTTCTCTACTTGCCATATTTTTAACTATTTTTGTGTTGCTGGTCGAACATCAACATTTTTAGAAGGGTGACGTTGCCCTTGATTTTCTTGTGTAACACGTTTCATAAAGCACGCTAAAATTAACGCAAATACAATTATAATAGCCGAGACGAAGAACGTATCATTAATTCCATCAAGCATAGCTTCTAAACCTATTTGTTCCATTTTTGCATCTGTCAATACTTCGCCCATTCGCTGAGATTCATTTATTAATTGCATTGTATAAAACTTAGTACGAATCGACAAAATGGTGATTAATAAAGCTGTCCCGATCGCTCCTGCTACTTGGTTTAGCGTATTGTTCATGGCCGTGCCATGCGGATACTTGTTCACAGGTAACTGGTTTAATCCATTTGTTTGAACTGGCATCATTACCATTGACAATCCAAACATTCGTGCCACATGGAGAATGGCTAATTCAGTCATGGTCGTTTCAAAAGATAAATGGCTAAACATAAAGGTTGTAACTGTCAAAATCGTTAAACCAAGAACAGCAAGCAATCTGCCACCAAAACGATCAAACAATTTCCCATTAATCGGTGACATAATTCCGTTAACTAAAGCTCCAGGTAGCAATAATATTCCTGCTTGCATAGGTGTAAGATTAATAATATTTTGAGCAAAAACCGGGATTAACATAAAACCAGAAAATAAAGCCATATTGACAATCATAGAAATAATAACACTTAATGAATACATTGGATATTTAAAGATCCGGAAATCCAACATTGGTGAAGCCATTCTATTTTGATATATAACAAAAACGAAAAGAGCAACAATACCAACAACAATGGTAGTAATGACCTCAGGATTTCCCCAACCTACATTTCCTGCTGAACTGAACCCATACAATAAACTTCCGAATCCAACCGATGAAAGGACTAAAGAAAGCTTATCAAGTCGTAAATCTACTTTCTCTTTTCGATCCCTTAACAAAATAAAGCCGAGAACAAAACAAATAATGGAAATTGGTGCAATTAAAGTAAATAAAGCACGCCAATTAAAGTGTTGGATTATCCAACCGGAAAGAGTTGGACCGATTGCTGGTGCAAACGTTAAAATTAACCCTAGGAAGCCCATAATTGTTCCTCTTCTGGAAATGGGGAAACTTACCAACAAAACATTCATTAATAAGGGCATTAATATGGCAGAACCTGATGCTTGTAACATACGTCCGAACAATAAAAATGAAAAAACAGGTGCAACTGCAGCTACAATTGTACCTATTGTAAATAAGCCTATTGATGTTAAAAACAATCCACGCACTGTGTATTTTTGTATTAAATAAGCAGTCGTTGGTATCATTATTCCGTTGACCAACATAAATCCAGTTGTCAGCCACTGTACGGTGGCCATATTAACACCTAAATCTTCCATAATTGATGGAAGGGCAACATTCAATAATGTATTATTTAAAAATGCGATAAAAGCTCCTACCATTAAAATTGAAATAATTAAATAGGGAGGACGTTTCATACTTTCATCCATCCTCAATTCCCCCTTATCAATGAAATATATCGTGTATTGATTGATTTTGTACTACGTGCAAAAAATATCTTATATGATACATCCGTTTTTTTCAATAAAAATATTTCGACACCCGAATTGATTTTATAAAAATTATATTTATGTAATAAAAATATAGGATATTACCTATAACTTTTTTTCATTATTTTCTTTTCTAGAAAATATATAAATGGAATTTTTTGAGGGATAGAGGAAATGAAATTCAAACTAGTAGCATATGGAAAAGACAATTGCAAAATTCACAAGAATTAATAAAAAAAGGGATCTACATATTAGACCCCGATTAAAATCATAAATAAAGATAATAAAATAAGGTATACTAATGAAAAACGCAAGTTCCCCTTCGCCCATTTTTGCTTATCATTTGCTTTAAAACCTTTAACTGAATAAACAACCCAAGCAAGACCTAAAATTGTTGCAAATATCACAAATGACCATCCAAGTGTACCTACTAATAGAAATGGAAATGGGATTAGATGAGCAACCCATAGTAAATTATGTTTAATCGATTCATGAACACCTCGAACAACAGGAAACATCGGAACACCGGCATTCTTATAATCCTCTAATCTATTAATATATACAGCTAAAGAGTGCGGAATTTGCCAAATAAATAAAATAATAAACATTGTTATCGGTATGAGATGGTTTGCTGGAAGTAATGCAGCCCATCCGATTAAAGGTGTAAAGGCACCTGAGACACTACCGATAATTGTATTCCAAGTAAATTTACGCTTTGACCAAAAAGTATAAAGAATAACATAAACAAACCAGCCTAAAAATGAGTAAAGGGCAGCTTCCCATGTCACAAGCAACAAGAGACCATGTCCTATAATCGTGGTAATAATTCCCGCCCATAATACAGAGTTCAAGGAAAAATTCCCATTTACAGTTGGACGTTTTTCTGTACGTTTCATTTTTTTGTCTAAGTCTACTTCATACCAGTTATTCAACATTAATGCACCTGAAATGACAAAAGTACTACCCATCATTGTTAATAGAAATAACCACAAATTGTCTTGAAAACTCTGATTCGAAATATATAAAGCAAGACAAAATCCTGTTAATACCGGTAATACATTTGCAACTAGTACTTTTCCCTTTAATAAAAATTTAACATCAATAAAAAATTGCATCAGTTTTGATAGACTTTTACGTTCCACTTTTTCATCATAAAGTATTTGTTGATTCGACATTTTCAATCTCCTAAACACGTAATTAATAAAAATAGTTTAACATGAAAATGTTTCGATTTCTAAATAAAATAACCGTTAGAAGTTGCCAATCTTGCTCAAATTTGGATCAAACAGTAAGAAAGGGCATACATTTTCCTGCCCTCATTTAACTTTTTATTTTTCTATAATTTTATGATTAACGACTGTCTTAATCGGTTCCCCTGTTTTTTCATTCATCCCCATTTTAATAATGACCGAATTCTCTCGAACAATAAGAACTTCCCCTTTTGCTCCTTTAAATTGCCCTCTCTTTACTTCAATGATATCGCCGACATTCGCCTTATTTACTTTTTTGTCTTGTACTTTATTGCTATTTTTTTCTTCGTTAACCATATCAAATCATACTCCTCTTTCAATTTTTTCAAAAAAATGATCATCCATTCTTATTTAATATTGCCTAAACTGGTTCTTTCATAACAAATTGATAGGAGTACAACGGCTAATCTTATTTTACTATTGAAATACTTGGAGAAAAACATTTTTTTATAAAAATTCGGTTACAATTTAGAGCTGTACGTTTGTTCCCCCCCGCAATGGGAATAAGATGGTTGAAGGAACATGGACGCTTACACAAAAATCATTTTGTTTAACATGCATTATCATTCTTTCTGCTTCATTTATAAGGTTTTCTAGTTAAGCTATGATTCCTAACTCTCTTTATATTGATTTCATTATAGATTTAACCAAATTTCCCGATCTTAATTCCTAGATCTTCAGTACGTTTAGCCTTGATTCACTTTTTTTAAAGTGGAAGGTTCTCCAATTTTTTAATTAAAAATAGAGAAAAGTAGGAATCTAATCCTTTTGACCCCCATATATTAGAATTGTCACAAGTATACGACTTTTTTCATAATAGATCATAGTAAAATCGGACGAACACCAATGGAGGTGCCTTTTTATGAATAATGAAATAAAAGTATCTGGACAACTCCAATTATTTACAAAAGCAAAAGATCAAGTCATTTCTTTCAATCCAAATCAAAAGAGAAGTAAAATTAGAAAAAGGTATATGATGCCAAGAATTGTAGCATTTATCCCTGCACATAATGAAGAAAAATCAATACGGGATTGTCTTGCTGGGCTTGCTGACCAAAGTTTGCCTAAGTATATCCAACTTGATATATTCGTCATTGCTGATAATTGTTCTGATCGGACAGAAGAAAAAGCCTTTGAAGCTGCAAAAGATTTTGGATTAAATGTCATTATTTTAAGGACAAAAAATAATAAACAACGTAAAGTAGGAGCTTTAAATACGGCTTGGAAATATATTTATGGTGATCCTTTAGCCATCTATTTTCGAGAAAAAAGTGAGTATCAAGAAATGTACCAACAATCGATTAAAGCTATATTAGGAATGGATGCCGATAGCCGTCTTGCACCAGGTGCATTACAAGCTTTATGGAATGATTTAATGAGTCAACGCAACATAGGTGGTGTAATGGCGAAATACACAATGCGAATGCCTAAGAAAAAGAAACTTTTAGCAAAAGATGATGTAAATTATGAAGATAAAATTGCAAGTGGTGAATATGGAGGGCCAATGGCCCGATGGTGGACACATTAGCAAAAACAAGATATGGCTAGTTGGTTATTAAATCTCCAATATCACGGGGGTAGCACATATGTACTTGGAGGCCAAGCAACCTTATTCCGACCAGAAGCATTGCAATCTGTAGTTGATGTTAATAAACTGGATGGCCCTTGGCAAAATGACAGTGACGTTGAAGACATGTTGTTAACTTGGCAGTTACAAAAATTAAATTGGAAAACATTAATCAGTCCAAGCGCCCGCTGTTTTGTTGATTCAATGAAAAGTTATCACACGTTTCGTCAGCAACGAAATAAATGGCAATCGGGAACCGTCGAATTGCTAACGAATAAAGATTTAAATGTCCAAACAAGACATAAATGGAAGCTATGGCGTTCACAGTTTAAATTTCTTTTAGATCTAGTTATCAGAATACTGTTTATCGTGCTATTGGTTATTGCACTTGCAACTGATCAATTTTATTGGTCATGGATATGGATAATACCGGTCATATTAGCATCTATATTAAATACAATTTTAGCTATAAAAACCCCTATGCATCGACCAATTGATGTCATATTAGCAGCTCTTTTAATTAGCCCCGAAATTTATTTATGGGTCAATTTAATTACTTTCTGTCAAGTTTGGTTAGATAAGTTTTCGGCCCATAAAAAAGACGGCTGGGCAAATCAGTATAACGCAGAAAAAGGGGCAACAACGAGTAAACTCGGAATAGGCTTATTAACTATCGCAATGATTGGAATAGTAATAACATACCTTTGTATTCAATATAGAGAATACTTGACTAGTCAATCAGTTCAAGAAGCGATTGATCCATATTTAATGTCTGGATGGATTCTATTAACATATCTTACGATCATTGCATCAATCGCCATGATCTATCAAATATGGACTTTAAGAGCAAAATATAAAGCTTGAAAGGTTCGTTATAGAAAGGCTTCTAGTAAAGCTCTTTTTTTATGTACAAACGAAATGCTAGGCCAAACAATATTAATGTATGTGGCATGACAAAGGGTTTTTCTAACTTGTTTTTTTGGGAGTTTTTTTAACTGAATTTTTTTTTGAAATAGTATATAAAATGTAACCAATTGCTCCCCCAAATGTATTCATAATTATATCATCCACATCGGTTCCACGTGGTAAAATTAACTGGATCGTTTCAATGCATAAAGAAATACCGAAACAAATTAGAACTGTTAAAAAAAAGTTTTCAAATCTCTTCCATAAAATTGGAAGGAAAAAGCCTATTGGTATAAACATGCAAATATTACCGAAAACTTCAATAAACAAATAACTAATATGACCATTCTCCACTAAAATTTGTGTTTCATTGATTTTATGGAAAGGCTCAAGATTAATTCGTTCGGGATCAAAACCAATATCAATAACATATAATTGATTATTTAAAACTTTGATTTCAGGGATTATAGTTTGTGAAGCTAAACCTGTTAAATATAAAACAAAAAGCAATAATCCAACTTCACGATAAAAACGAACAGATTTCCATTTATTCTTTCGTAAAATATACCCTAAACGAATGAGCATATATATGGGCAACATCATTATTATATAATGTAGCATATCTTCAAGATACCATCTTATTTGTTCCAATTTGAAAACCCTTTCCAAGAAGAAATACAAAGAACATACTCCTTCAGTATAACAAGCCTATATCCGATTTGTTTACTAATTTTTACTTTGCAAAAAATATGTAATAATGTGTAAGTAAAAAGTAAGAATTTATTTCATAATCAAGCAATTATTACAATCATGTTAAATAAACGTAACGAAAAGTTAATTGGGAAAAGAGTCTCTTTTCAATTATAATGGATAGTTGTAGACTGGATACAGTATAAAATTGATATAGATACGTAGAATACGAACTGGAAAATATTAAAAGGAGTATTTTTATGAGTATGGTGAAACAAATCCCGAAGGATTTAAGTTGGGATAATCGCATTCAATTGATGTTAGAAGGATACCTATTTGTTCAAAATAGATGTAATCGTTTAGATACTGACGTATTTCAAACAAAATTAAATGGAAAAAATGTCATATGTATGAATGGTAAAGAAGCTGCAGAAATCTTTTTTGATGAGGAAAAATTCGAACCGTTAAACAATATCCCTCAGTTACCAAACAAAAATACAAATGAAAAGATGACGATAAATTCCTTAGATGACCAAATGTGTGAACAATTATGTAATGAACTCCTATCTTCCACACGAATAAGTGAACTTAACTCTTTGTATTTCACAAGACTAGAAGAGCAAGCAAAATATTGGAGTAATCAAGAACAGATCATCGTTTTTGATGAAATAAAAAAACTAATTACTAGAGTTGCATGTCATTGGGCAGGGATCCCGATTAAAGATGAAGAGTTATCAGAACGTGCAAATGATTTATACGCATTAGTTGATCCTTTCGAATCAGCTGGTTTAAAACAAAGAGATAATAAACGGATTCAAAACCGTGTTGAATCCTGGATACAAGAAGTCTTTGTTCAAGTATGGAAAGAAGAAATTCATCCCGAACCAAATGCAACGATTACTCAAATTTCTAATTTTCAACAGAATGAGAAATTATTAAGTGTCACTTTAGCAACAAATCTACTTATTCAAATATTAAAAATGATTGTCTTAAATGCTAACATCATTACTTTTGAAGTATTAGCTACGATCCAACATCAAGAATATAAACGGAAATTATATGATATCGATCAATATGACGATTGGTTTATTCAAGAAGTACGCCGATATTTTCCATTCGAACCATTTATAGGTGCCAAAGTTCGCAAAGAATTTACTTGGGAAGGTTATCGTTTTGCAGAAGGAAGTTTAGTATTACTAGATATGTACGGAACAAATCATGATCCACGTATCTGGTATAATCCAGATCTTTTCTGGCCAGAACGATTTAAAGATTCAGAAATGCTTCCATATGTCCGGAAGAATCACAATTCCTATTGGAAAATGTTAAGTGAGAAAGTCACAAGAGAATTGATGAAAACAACCTTATATTTCTTAACCAATCATATAAATTTCGAAGTGGTCGATCAAGATTTTGATTTTAGCCTGCGAAAAATTCCAACTATGTTAAAGACCGGACTTATTTTGAAAAATATAAAGACCGTTCAATAAGAAAAAGGAGTCTATACTTTTGTACGGCTCCTTTTTTGTTACAAAAAATTTTTTCAATATATACACCTTTAAACAAGGATTTTCCTTAAAACTGTAATTACACGAACAACTATTTATCCAAGTTACCTTAAATGGTTAAAAATGGGTACGAATGTTATGTAACGTTCTTCATGATAACAACATTAATGACTACAGCTATTGTTATGGCGACTTCCCGAACCAAACACCTCGACAACCTGCTAATACTCACCTCAAATGCTTTATCTAAGATAATTAACATAGATCACGGTTGATAAGTGAGTTTATATTATTTTTCAACTAATCTCGCATTTTTTTGCTCATTTATAAATGTAGCACCTAATATAAGGGTACCACCAACTGCTTGAATAAAAGTGAATGTCTCATTTAACAGTAGTGCTGACAAAACAATAGCAAAAATAGGATCAATATAACTGTACAAAGCAATTCTTTGCCCGTCCAACTGTTTTAATGCAGAAAAATAAAGCATATAAGCAAAACCGGTATGTAAAATACCAACAATCAAAATAAATAACAAGGATTGAATGTCTAGATTTTTTACATTTAATCCTTCTGTTACGAATACATAAGGTAAAATTACAATCGAAGCCATTGCCAATTGACCTATCGTCGTTTCTTGGTCAGATAGATTTCTAATAAATTTATTTATGAACATGACACTGGCATAAAAGGCTGCAGCTAATAATCCGAAAAAGACCCCCATGACATGATGTTGGCTAATACGATCACCGTTGTCAATTCCAACAATAAAAAAGATTCCAATAATTGCAGCTATAATACTTCCAACTTTGAAACGAGCCATTTTCTCCTTTAAGATAAATGGTGCAAGAATCATAACAAAAATAGGAGCAAAATAATAACTAATGGTTGCATTGGAAATCGTTGTATAACGATATGCTTCAAATAAAAACATCCAATTAAAGCCAAGTGCTCCACCTGATAAACAAAGGAGCATGATATTTTTCTTTGTTGTCCGAAAACGAATCGTTTGGTTTATTAGCAGGCCAGCTGCGATTAAAGTGATACACCCAATAACACCCCGAAGAAGAGCAATTTCACTAGACGATAGATTGATATTTTTCACAAATAATCCGACACTCCCAAAAATTAACATCGTCACGATCATTTTTATCTTCCCTGTCACAATCTTTCCCTCCTATCCAAAGGAGTAATATTTAAGCTCATTATAGTCTTGCTTGTTTAAAAAATCTATCCATTCCATTATTAAAACACCAGATTTTTGTAATCTTAAAAAACCCTTAAGACAATGTCCTAAGGGATAACCTGTTAAAATCTATTAATATATCTTTCTATTTAGCCTGCTCCAATCGCTTATCCAATGCAGTGCCGATTTTTAGTAAAATTAAAACACCAAAAAGTCCTGTTATCGCAATAAAGATTGATGTTAATGCACTTGAAAGATAAGCACTAATCATGACAGTTATTGAACAAATCAATTGTGATAAATAATAACCCATTCCATTAATTGCTAAATATGAACTGCGGGCATGTTTTGGAGGTAATGATGCAATATAATTTTGTTCAACAGGTACGCGAAGTACTTCCGCCACAGAAGCTATAAACATTGCAAAAAATAATAATGGAATTGAATTCGAATACGAAACAAATGCATAACCTGCAACAAAAAAGAATGAACTAAGAACCATCACATGTCGATCTTTAAAACGGGTAACCATTGCTGTTGCAAACAATGCCATTAAAACTACTAATATCGTATTTTCAGTACGCAGTAATCCTGCCATTAAGATCCCGTCAATTTCCCAATGAAAAAATGGCTGTTTGTTCATCTCATTTTCTAATCGAATACCTATATAATTATTAAGTTGATACTCTAATGACATAATAAGTATAAGTGCGACCGTGTACAAAATAAATAAACGATCACGGAATACAGTACGATAATTGCGAATCATATTCGTTACATGCTTCAACAGCGATTCTTTTTCTTTCTTCTCAACTATATAGCTTTCATCGATGAAGAAAGTAATTAAGATAACTGTGATTGCTGCGGTCACTGTTAAGGCAATTAACAATTCGAATAAGTAATCTTTAAATAAAAATCCTCCTAAAACACCACCTAAAGCTACAGCTAAATTAAACCCCCAATAAGATAAAGAAAAGACAAATTTTCTTTCATGCGGTTTACTAACATCAATTAACATTGCATCATTGGCGGGATCTGCTAATGACCAACAAATAGTATTAACCATCATCATCAGAAACGTTATTTCCGGTGAAAAAAACCACGGAGAATTGCACAACATCATGATAAAAAACGCCATAAGTCTTATTGTTTCAGCAAAAACAATCAACTTTTTACGGCCAAAGCTATCAGAAATATAGCCACCAAAAAACGACAGGAGGATCCCGACCAAAACATTAATGAATAACAAAATTCCCGTGATTTTCACACCGAAGTACGAAGACAAATAGATCGCCATAAACGGGAAAATCATATTGCTTACGGCAGAACTTAAAAATGATTCGATTAAACGAATTTTTACCGTTCGATGTAAACGAAAAAAATTCATACTTCCACCTTATCCTATCTGTTTTTCAAAATAATTGACCGATTTAAATATAAATTTATTCCATTTTTTAAAGCTTCCGAACCATTATTCAGTATAATTTGAATTTTGAAATAAAACAATAAAAAATCATTCGAACACGAAAAATAACTATTTTAATGAAAAAGGACAATACTCAATGCCTAACATTGATTATGAACTAAGTTTTGTCGAAATTTCCTAGGAAATGTAGGTAGATATTGTATGTTTAATATAATTCATGATCTGTTTTATTACGAAATATTATTGTGTCTATCTTGAAATTTTTTTGTTACTAAAAAGGAATACATCAAAATCCATTCAAATACATTTGTCAATGTCGTTTGATTAAGTGAATTTGTAATCATACTTCCTACAATCATAATAAGAATCCCAAAGAATAACCATGGCCATTTTTGTTTTCGCCATAAAATAAGGCTGGTCATTAAAATAAAAATTGATAAGATGATCACCATTACAGGAACTCCCGTGTCGCGAATATTTTCATACATTAATATGCCATTCTCCCATTTTTTCTCCAGTTTAATCCCGAAAACTCCTGTAACTAACTCATAAAAAATCAATCCTATTGTTAATAAACATACGAGCAATTTCACCCAAATCTTCTTGGACCAAACAACGTTAGCCCGGTATAACAATTTCCATAAAACTAAAATCAATAATGGCGTTATGAGCGCATGAAGCCAATAACGCACATAATTTAAAATTTTTAACAAATTTCCTTCGCCCACCCATTTGCCAATAAATAGTATTAACATTTCATAAATAAACGCTAAGATTACAAGTAAAAGTACATTTTCTAATTTTAGCCAACCGTACTTGTTCGCTAACATAATTCCTTGTACAAAGAGAAAAATAAAACCGACGATTAAAACAAAAGTTACTATAATATCCATCTTAATCATTCCTTCTTGTATTTTCCGTTTAGAATTCCAAATGTTAAGGAAAATTATTTTTAGAAATTAGTTGTGAAACAAAAAGGATTTTGTGTAAAATGAAGCGACGAATGATTGAAAAGGATGATAAATCATGACAAATTGGTCCCAATTACAAACATTAAAACACTTTATAAAAGAAAATTGGCAACAAGCATGGTTTGTACAGCCGACACCAATTCAAAAACAGGCAATTCCATCTATATTAGAAGAAAAAGATGTGATCGCACAATCACCTACTGGTTCTGGAAAAACCCTTGCCTATATCATTCCAATTCTTGAACAAATTGATGAATCGAAAAGAGATCTACAATCGGTAATTATTGTGCCATCTAGGGAATTAGCAATGCAAATATTAGAAGTCATTCAAAAATTTACTATTGGATCAGATATAAAAGCAGCTGCATTTATCGGTGGAGCAAATATTAAAAAACAAGTTGAAAAATTAAAGGTAAAACCTCACATTGCTGTAGGCACCCCAGGTAGAATCAGGGAACTGATAAAAATGAAAAAGATGAAAATGCACCAAGTAAAAACGATCGTTATTGATGAAGCCGATCAATTAATGAATCAGGAACATATTCAAGATGTAGAAGCGATTATTAAATCAACATTAAAAGAGAGGCAACTCCTCTTTTTCTCGGCAACAATAACAAAGAATACAGAAGTAAAAGCAAAGAGTCTGATGAAAGAAGATTTTGTACATATTTCTATCGAAAATCAACGGCAGCGCGGCAACACAGACTATTTTTATATTCCATGTGAGCAAAGAGAAAAAGTTGAAATAATCAGAAAAATAATGCATGCTCATCCAGGGAGAACGATCACTTATATTAAAAATAATGAACAGCTTGAAGAAGTGGCATTAAAATTAACCTTTCACGGTTTACCGGTCGCCATCCTTACAGGGGATTCAACAAAGTGGGAACGAAAACAAGCATTGAAAGAATTCCGCTCTAATAAAAAGCCATTGCTACTAACGACAGATGTAGCAGCTCGAGGACTAGATATTGAGAATATTGATTTAATTATTCATTATGATTTCCCTAGCACATCCACTCAATTTATACACCGATCAGGACGAACGGGAAGAATGGGAAAAAAAGGAACAGTTATATCTTTAGTTAATGCAAAAGAAAGAAGCTTTTTGAAAAAAATGAGTCAAGAATTAAAGATATTAATGAAAATGAAAAAAGTAGCTTATGGTAAAATTATCGATGCATAAAATTTGCAGAAACCCATAACCAAGCGGCTGCCCAATAAGTTAAAGAAAATCGATTGTTCAAAGGAGAGTTGGCGGCGACTCCAGCAGGAATAGCAAAAGCTATTTTGCTAATTACGTAACCATCAGACTTCCGCAAACGCACTTTTCGCTTAAGGTGGCTGAACCGTGCCACTGGTGGTTCTTCTGCCAACGTATCAATCATTCCTAAACAATCCACTTTCTGGGCAGCCCTCTTCTCACTCATCCGATTCATAATCTAAAATTTCATCAAAGGCTTTCGATACCTTATCAAATTCATCATCGCTACCGATTGGCGCAATATCTCCTTCTTCATCAATTTTCAAAAAGAAAAGATCAATTTCTTCATTTGTCTCATCTTCCAGATCTTCAACAAAACTGACAGCAACATATTGCGTTCCTTCTAACTCTAATGTTGCAATAACTTCCACGTCATGTTCCTCGTTTACATCATCACTAATCGAGAAGATTTCACCGACTTCAATTTTTTCCATTACAATCAATCTCCCCTTTAAAAATGATCCTTAATATCTTTTCACAATTGTACCTATTGCATACGTGAATAAACTCCGATAACCATCTTCCAATGTAAGATTTATATTTATAACATTAAAAAATAGGCATTCTGATTGAAGACCATCTACGTTTATTCAACTTCAGATGCCTATATTTCATGATATATTTTCTTTTATAATGTAAGCCAGAATTTAAAAGCCGATGATTTTTACCAATTAATTCCTCCTTTTTTATACTGGCTAATCTCACAAAAGAGATCATTCACATAAAGAATGGTTCCTTTTGGATCTGTTATTGCAACAATGGCAGATTGCTCTAAATGCATATTTATATCATATAATTCTCTCAACTCTGTAGATGTAATATGATTTTCATTTTCAGTTAGATCAACATGTTATTATGTTGCTTGTATTTATGATGAAGGTATTTGTTTTCCATATTTCACCCTCAAGTTAAGATGATTGATATATTAGACTTGTTTTTATTTTAAATTTATTTTACTATAAACAATGCCTTCTATCTATTTCTTTAGTAAGGGTTACCTTTTTGTTCAAAAATTGCAACAAGGACTCCCTCTTCCTGTATACTTCCCATTGAATAATCATTTTTTTGTGAATATACTAGTTATAGTAAGTAAAAGGGGTGGAGAAACATGGATATTGCAAAATTAATCAAGTCACGTAGATCAATAGGCGCCGTGAGTGAGAAAGATGTTCCAGATGAAGTAATTCAAGAGCTTTTGGACATTGCTGTCTGGGCACCTAATCACCGAAAAACTGAACCTTGGAAATTCCGTGTATTTAAAGGAGACGCTCGAGTGAAACTCGGTGAAGAAATGGCACGGATTACAAAGAAAAAAGTAGCCGGTTTAAGTGAAGAGGAAGCTCAAAAGAAAATTGAAAAAGTTCGTAAAGGACCTTTACGTGCACCTGTACTAGTTATCCTTGCAGCAAGTCCAACAGGTAAAAATCCGGAAATTGAAGAAGTTGTTGCAGCAGGATGTGTGCTACAAAACCTTTTACTTGCCGCAACGGAAAAAGGTTTGGCCACTATTTGCCGTACTGGGGATATTGCCCACGATCCAGAATTAAAACAATATTTAAAATTAGAAGAACACGATAAAGTCATTGGTATTGTCTATATCGGTTATCCAAAACAAGAATATAATATTAAAGCACAACGTGTCCCTGCCGAAGAAAAAACAATATGGTTTAAATAATCGTGTAAGCCCGGCAAACAAAATATTGTGTGCTGGGCTTTTTCCTATAAACTATAACTTTTCATTCTAGAGACAACTAGTGAAAGGAGGAATATAATTGAAACTCATCGGTATTTCAGGTGCTCTTTCCGGTAGTAAAACTGCTCATATGGTCGCTCAAGTTCTTCATACAGCAAAATTTATCAATCCGCATATTGAAACTGAACTCATTGATTTAAAAGATTATGATGTCGAATTTATGCGTGGCTATGCTCTTTCTACCTATAACGAAGATACGGTTACAGTCGTTAATAAAATTTTAAAGGCGGATTCTTTAGTTATTGGTACACCAATTTATCAAGCCTCTATTTCCGGTTGCTTAAAGAATCTTCTCGATTTATTACCAGAATATGCTTTCGATAAAAAAACAGTAGGTTTTATCACGACAGCTGGATCCGAAAAATATTTTCTTGTTGGTGAATATCATTTACGACCAATCATTCAGTTTTTTGGTGGCATTCTCCCATCTCGAAATGTATTTGTTCCCGATGATAGCTTTAACGATGAAAGTGAGATTGTTGATAAACTCATTTTAAAACGAATACAAGGGCTGGCAAAGGAGATTTTGGAGTTAAGCCATGAAAAGAAATAAATTTGTGTAAAGATAACTTACAGTTCTGTTTTTCACTCTTTACGAATTTTGTCTCATATAAGTGTAAGATGCCTAAACTATTTTTAATCGCTAATTCTCCAACTTCGTAGTAATAAACGAATCCCTTCCTCCAGTTGTTCTTCCGGAACACCGGCAAATCCAAAGACAATCTTTGGTGGAGCTTCCGCCTTTTCTTCTAATAAGTAATACGATAACGGATACACCTTCACTTTCTCTTTCAATGCCCGCTCCACTAGCTCTTTTTCCTCCATACCGTTTTGTACCATTAACACGATGTGAAAACCGGAATGGGCTTCAATGACCTTAATTTCCTTTTTATATGGTCGTAACATTTCTAATGTTTTTTCTAACTTGCGTCGATAAATTTTCCGCATCCGATTCAAGTGGCGTTCGAAATCACCTGCTTGCATAAACTGTGTTAATATCGCTTGGTTTAAACGTGGCACTGTGCAATGGTAAAATGATAATTTTCTTTTATATAATTTAAGCAGCTGATTTGGAAGAACCATGTAACTCATTCGAATGGAAGGCATTAATGACTTAGAAAATGTACCTAAATAAATTACTTTTCCCGCTTGATCCATACTTTGCAAAGACGGAATCGGTGTCCCACTATAACGAAATTCACTATCATAATCATCTTCAATAATAAATCGATTCTTCTTCTCTTGTGCCCATTTTAGTAATTGAATTCTTCTGTTCACCGATAGCACAGAACCATATGGAAAATGATGTGAAGGTGTCACATAGACTACATCTGGCTTTAATCGTTCAATGACTTTTACCTGTATACCTTCACTATCTACTGTTATTGGTTTGACTTCATTAGGGAAATTTTTTAATATCTTTGAAATCACATGATACCCTGGATCTTCTACACCATAAACCGTTTCCTTTTCAAAAAGTTGAATGAGCATCAAGAGTAATGCTTCAATTCCTGCCCCAATAATAATCTGTCCTGGAGAACATGTGACCCCTCTCGATTGATATAAATAATGAGCAATTTCACAACGTAAACTGTATTCGCCCTGTGCGTCGCCATGTAATAACAGTGTTTGATGTTCTTCACCAATGATTTCTTTTGCATACTTTCGCCATTTAGCAAAAGGGAAGTTTTCTGTATCAATCCAGCTCGGATGAAAGTTATACTGAATTTGAACTTTTTCATCCTCATCAAAATGAACAATCTCATGATCTAAATTTAGAATATCTAACTCCTCGTAAGCTAAAACAAAATAACCCTTTCGTGGTACGCTTTTGATATACCCTTCAGCTATCAGTTGTTCATAGGCCGTTTCAACGGTGTTTAAACTTATTTTTAAATAATCTGCTAACTTTCTTTTTGATGGTAGTTTCACACCATAATCAATTCTCCCAGCAATAATTTCATTTTTGATATATCGATACAACTGTTCATATATCGGTATATCAATGTCTCTTTTCAACTCACAAGCTAACATATCCATTTTTTCTTCACCTTCATCTGGTCCCATTAAATTTATCAAAACTGGAACTTTTTATCATACCAGTTACTTTTTATAATATAGTAAATTTAAAAAAATACAACAATTTTTAAAGGAGTGTAGAAAATGACGAAATTACAGTTTCCAAAAGGTGGCGTCATAATGGACGTTATCAATGCAGAACAAGCAAAAATTGCTGAAGCAGCTGGTGCAGTGGCAGTAATGGCTTTAGAACAGGTCCCATCAGACATTCGTAAAAATGGTGGTGTCGCGCGGATGGCCCATCCTAAAGTTATCGAAGAAGTATTGAATGCAGTCAATATTCCCGTAATGGCGAAAGTTCGTATTGGACATATTGTAGAAGCACGAGTTTTAGAAGCCCTTGGTGTTCATTACATAGATGAGAGCGAAGTTTTAACACCTGCCGATGAAGAATTTCATTTATTAAAAAGTGAATTTACTGTTCCATTTGTTTGTGGTAGTCGTGATTTAGGTGAAGCGGCTCGTCGTCTCGGTGAAGGAGCATCAATGTTACGAACAAAAGGGGAAGCTGGTACAGGAAATATCGTTGAAGCTGTAAGACATCTCCGAAAAGTAAATGCCCAAGTCCGTAAAGTAGTAAATATGAATGAGGATGAATTAATTACGGAAGCAAAAAACCTTGGGGCACCATATGAAATTTTAAAACAAATTAAAGAAGTTGGAAGATTACCTGTGCTCAACTATGCCGCTGGCGGCGTCGCAACACCAGCTGATGCTGCATTGATGATGGAATTAGGGGCAGACGGTGTATTTGTAGGTTCTGGTATTTTTAAATCAGAAACACCAGAAAAGTTTGCTAATGCCATTGTACAAGCAACTGCTAACTATAAAGATTATGATTTAATTGGAAAACTATCTAAAGATTTAGGAACACCGATGAAAGGGATTGATGTTGCCACACTTGCTTCAGAGGAAAGAATGCAAGAACGTGGATGGTAACAATTGCAAGATTTTTCAGAAGACATGGCTAATATTAGCCATGTCTTTTTTCACCTAACTTTTAAACTGTTGGATTATTATGATTTGAATTAGGCATATTAAAAATGAAAACATTGTTTTCTATCTTTATTACAAGTTAGGGGAATTAAAATGATGAAAGATAAGTCTGTCTTTTATATTTCTGCAATTTTTCTATCACTCATTGTATTATTTGGTATCATCGCACCAAAAGCTCTTGAAACGGCTACAGAAAATATACAGTATTTTATCACAGACTATTTTGGCTGGTATTATTTAATCGTTGCTACCATTTTTTTAATCGTCTGCATTTATTTATTTATCACTCCGATGGGACGTATCAAATTAGGAAATCAAGATGATAAGCCTGATTTTACACGTTCATCCTGGATTGCTATGCTTTTTAGTGCTGGAATGGGGATCGGTCTTGTTTTCTATGGTTCCGCTGAACCCATTAGTCATTATGCCATCAGTTCTCCGACAGGGGAAACTGGAACGGCGAATGCAATTAAGGACGCACTCACCTATACTTTTTTTCATTGGGGATTACATGCATGGGCCATTTATGGAATCGTAGGATTAATCATCGCTTATTTTACTTTTCGAAAGAAAGAACCTTTAACAATTAGTAACACATTAAAACCGATATTAGGTAAAAAAGTGAACGGAAAAACAGGAAAAATTATTGATATTTTAGCCATCCTATCGACGGTTTTTGGAGTAGCAACTACATTAGGTTTCGGTGCGATGCAAATCAATGGGGGGCTTTCCTTCCTTTTTGGAATACCGACTAATTTTTCCATACAAATCATTATTATCGTAGTTGTTACCTTTTTATTTATTGCATCATCTTTGTCTGGTCTTGGAAAGGGGATTAAAATTTTAAGTAATGGAAATATGTTTTTAGCTGGATTACTGTTAGTAATTATGCTTATATTCGGTCCAACGATGATGATTTTAAATTTATTTACGAACACAATCGGTACTTATTTACAAAACCTTCCTTATATGAGTTTTCGATTGGCACCACTGAATGCGGATATTCGTGATTGGATTAATTCCTGGACAATATTTTATTGGGCATGGTGGATTGCCTGGTCACCATTTGTCGGAATTTTTATTGCGAGAATTTCAAGGGGAAGAACCATACGCGAATTCGTTCTTTGCGTCCTACTTATCCCTTCCATTTTTGGATTCATATGGTTTTCTGCCTTCGGTGGAACTGCAATTCATTTAGAGTCGTCAGGTGTTGCTAAAATATCTGAACTAGCATTAGAACAGGCGCTTTTCGGAGTATTTGATCATTTTCCATTTGGAATGGGAATGTCCATTATTGCCATAATCTTAGTAGCTGTGTTTTTTATTACATCTGCCGATTCTGGCACGTTTGTTCTAGCTATGATGTCGACTAATGGGGTTGCCAATCCAGCAAACCGGATCAAGCTTATGTGGGGAATCTTACTTACATCTATAGCACTAGTGTTATTATATTCTGGAGGATTAATGGCTTTACAAAATGCAATGATTGTTGCCGCTTTACCATTTTCAGTAATAATGATCCTGATGACCATTAGCTTATTTAAATCATTAAATAAAGAAACAAAACAAATGTTTAAAAAACATATCAAAAGATAAAAGTTTATTTTTAATGAAAAAACCAGACCTGTCATATAGGTCTGGTTTTTACCTATTATTTCACCCTTGGGAAACCTCTTAAGTATTGTTTTGGAATGACCCCTTCTTGTCTCAATTGAATCGAAGCTTCAAGTGCCCAATTTGGATTCCTTAACATGCCACGTCCAATCGCAACGAGATCTGCGTCACCATTGGCTATGACTGAATTTGCTAATTGTGGTTCTTCTAATCTCCCTACCGCAATAACCGGAACATCACAGGCTTCTTTAATTTTCCTTGCAAAAGGTACTTGATATGCAGCATGAGATCCAGGTTTACCACCGCTTCCAATTGGTCCTTCTCCACCAGAACTTATATGGAAGAGATCAACACCGGCTTCTTTATACTGTTTGACAAGTTCAATCGCATGGTCAATTCCATATCCATTTTCAACATACTCGACAGCAGAGATACGTAAAATGAGTGGCATATGTGCTGGCATTTCACTTTTAACTGCTTGAATCACTTCTCTGCCAAACAGTGCTAAATCTTTACCATATACATCTGTCCGTTTATTTGTTAGTGGAGATTGAAATTCGTGTATGAGATATCCATGGGCACCATGTAGTTCAATTGTGTCAACGCCAGCTTGTACAGCTCGTCGGGCAGCTTGACGGAACTTTTCTACCATTTCTTTTACTTCATCAGTCGTTAATTCTCGCGGTGTTTTGAAATCATTATTGAATGGGATTGGTGATGGTGCTACTGGAATTTCCGCATCTTCTGCTTTTCTTCCCGCGTGGGCAATTTGAATCCCCACTTTTGCGCCATGTTGATGACACCCTTCAATAATTCTCTGAAATGCTGGAACTTGAGCGTCAGACCATAATCCTAAATCATAATCTGTAATTCGCCCATCTGGTTCTACATCAGTCATTTCAATAATAATGAGACCTGTTCCACCAATTGCTCGACTTACATAATGTACATAATGCCATTCATTTGGTATACCGTCTTTTTTTGTCACAGAATATTGACACATCGGTGGCATAACGATTCGATTTTTTAATTCCAATCCTTTAATTTGATACGGGCTAAATAAGTTATACAAAAGAAAAACCTCCATTCAGAATATACTGTTTCATACTATTTATTATACGATGAAGAAAGACAAGATTCATTTTAAGTGTATTGTAGGAGGTTGGGAACCAATACAAAAAGCGGCAAAAAAGTTCGCACAAAAATGAACTCATACGCACAGTTTTCACTCAATTTCGCACAAAAATTTATGAATTCGCACACTTTTATTAGGTTTTCGCACGCATTTTTTAAGTTTAGCACATTTTTTAATAAAAATCGCACACTTTACTTCGTTTCAAACCGTTTTTTTTCCTTAAAATGGCTGAATTAGTTAAAATTAATCATGTTTATGAGCAATTTGCTCGTTTTTTCGATTAAAATTCCCAATTATGAGTGATTTTTTTTAGTGTAACTTCGTAATACACAACGAATGCCTTTTATAGCATTGCATATTGCAGAACAATCTCCCCTAAAACATACCGAGTCGTTTAACCCTTGTGACTAGGTTCTAATGTGTGGTGAATACTTCCACGAATGAACACTTTTATTTCTTCTGTCCTATCTTCATGAAATAATTCAACAATTCGACTTCCAACAATGACACCGTCACAATGGTAACTTAATTTTCTTGCTTGCTCTACATTTGATACACCAAATCCTGCTAAGACAGGAACAGAACTATACCGTTTTAACATTTCTAAATAATCTTTCACGTGTGAATCATGATTCTTTCGTGCTCCTGTTGTTCCCATTACGGAAACAGCGTATAAAAATCCTTCCGAACGACTCGCAATTTCCTTTACACGGTCCCTAGAGCTTGTTAAGGCGACTAACCGGATAAATGCAATATGATGTTGATGTAAATATCCAGTAACAAGTTCCTCCTCTTCCAAAGGTACATCTGGAATGATAACCCCATCTACTCCAGCTTCCTTAGCATCTACGGCAAAATTTTCTAAGCCATAACGGTAGATTGGATTCAAATAGGCCATAAGAATTATTGGTACAGTTCTAGTCTTTTTACATTTTTTCAAGTGCTTTAAAACACCGGTCAAAGTTGTTCCTTCTTTAAGAGATCGCAATCCCGCCTTCTGTATAGTAGGTCCATCAGCAACGGGATCCGAAAACGGAATGCCAAGTTCAATCGCTGATACCCCACATTTTTCTAAAAATTGAATTCGTTCGTCTAAAACATCTAACCCACCATCACCAGCCATAAGATATGGAATAAAGAGCTTTTCTCCCCTTAATAACTTATTCTGAAATGTCCTTTCAATCCGCTCTTTCCCCATCACTCTACCTCCAATCGTTTTTGTACTTGCTCGACATCTTTATCGCCTCGACCAGATAAACAGACAACAATGGTTTCATCTGAACGCATTACCTTTGCTAATTTAATGGCATAAGCAACGGCATGGGAACTTTCTAACGCCGGGATTATTCCTTCCGTTTTTGATAAAAGTTGAAATGCATCTAAAGCTTCTTTATCAGTTACCGAAACATACATTACCCGATTTATGTCATGTAAATAACTATGTTCAGGACCAACACCAGGGTAATCAAGGCCAGCGGAAATTGAAAATGCTTCTTTAATTTGCCCATGATCGTCTTGTAACACTTTAGATAAAGCACCGTGTAATATCCCTTTTTCTCCTTTTGTAATTGCAGCCGCATGTTGATTTGTTCTTAGACCTAACCCCGCTGCTTCTACACCAAAGAGTTTGACATTTTTCTCTTCAACAAATGGATAGAACATACCGATCGAATTACTACCACCACCAACACAGGCAACAACAGCATCAGGTAATTTTTTCGCTTGTTCCAATATCTGTTCTTTTGTTTCTTTACCAATCACCGATTGAAAGTCACGAACCATTTTTGGAAATGGGTGTGGGCCAACTGCTGAACCAATTATATAATGAGTATCTTGAACATGACTTGCCCAATAACGTAATGCCTCATTAGTCGCATCTTTTAAAGTTCCACTTCCATTCGGTACACTGCGTACTTCTGCTCCTAATAATTCCATCCGAAAAACATTTAACCGCTGACGTTCGATGTCTTCTGCTCCCATAAAAATGATACAATCTAAATCAAATAAAGCACTTACCGTAGCAGTAGCAACTCCATGTTGTCCAGCACCGGTTTCTGCTATCACTTTCTTTTTCCCCATTCGTTTTGTCAGCAAAGCCTGCCCAATTGTGTTATTAATTTTATGTGCTCCTGTATGATTTAAATCTTCTCGCTTAAGAAAAATTTTTGCTCCACCAACATGATTTGTTAACTGTTCCGCATAATATAAAGGGGTCTTCCTCCCAACATATTGTTTTAAATGATAACTTAACGCTTGCTGAAATTCCGGATCGTTCTTAGCTGTTTCATAGGCTTTTTCCAATTCAATTAATGCAGGCATTAATAACTCCGGAACAAACTGACCACCGTAATGCCCAAATTTTCCATTTTTATCTGGTAAAGTATAGGTTGTCATCTTTTATCACCTTTCCTCTTTTGCTTTATGAATGAACCGTTTTATTTTTACAACATCTTTTTCTCCATTCGTTTCAACTCCACTTGAAACATCAACCCCAATAGGATGAACAATCTCAATTGCTTTTTGAACATTTCCTTCCGTTAAACCACCGGCTAACAAAAGTTTCTTTCGATCTAAATCGTATTTTTCCATTAATTCCCAGTTAAACGTTTTTCCACTTCCGCCTCTATTCTCACTTGGACTATCTATCAAATAATAATCACAAGGGTAACCTCGAATTTTATTGAGATATAAAGGTTCAGCCGGTATTGCTTTAATAATGTTAAATGGCAACTGACTAGCGATATCAGCTGATTCATCCCCATGTAATTGAAGATAATCCAGGCCCACAAGTTTTGCGATTTCTATCATTCGCTCCGGCTGTTCATCTACAAAAACACCAACTTTTTTTACTTGTGTTGGTAATCCCTGGGCAATAATCGCTGCACGCTCAGCTGAAATATTCCGCTTACTATCGGCAAAAACAAAGCCTATAAAATCAGCTCCAGCCTGCACGGCTGCTTCTGCCGCCTCTTTTGTTCGAATTCCGCAAATTTTAACTAACATGTTCTCTTGCCCCTTTAGTTTCAAGTCAAATCGACTTGGAATTCTTGAAACTTCTTGGCTAAGTCTTCCGCCAACATAAATGTTTCGCCAACCAGTATAGCTTTTGCACCCGCATCCCTTGCCAATTCAACATTTGCTTTTGTTTTCATTCCACTTTCACTAACGATAATTGTGTCAGCATTTGAAATCATTGCCGCTAATTTCTCAGTCGTTGCTAGACTTACGTCAAAGGATTTTAAATTTCGATTATTAATCCCAATTATTTCTGGATTTAACCCCAAGGCCCGTTTCATTTCCTCCTCATTGTGTACCTCAATTAGAACTTCTAAATTTAATTCTTTCGCATATTGGTAAAGTTCAACCAATTCCTCTTGAGATAGTGCAGCTACAATGAGCAGAATGATGTTCGCACCATTCGCCTTTGCAAAATCAATTTGGATGGGATCAATAATAAAATCTTTACATAATATCGGAATATCAACCGCTTCTCTTACTAGGCGAAGGTCATCCATAGACCCCTTAAAAAACGGTTCATCTGTCAACACCGAGATTGCAGCAGCACCTAATTGTTCATATTGTTTTGCTCTTACAATCGGGTCTACACCAAGATCGATTTCTCCTTTAGAGGGGGAGGCCCGTTTAATTTCTGCTATAATATTCATGTGACTGGATTGTTGGACACGTTCTTTAAAAGTTGGTACCTTTTTTTCTGGACCCTTTATAAATGAATCTTTCTTTAATTTGCTCACTTCCATTTTTTTTTCTGTCAAAATGTCATTTAAAATTGTCATTTAGTACACCCCGCTTAATTTTTTACAATATTTCACCAGTCCTTCTAATCGTTTTAAAGCTGCTCCAGATTGAATACTTTCTTCTGCAAGCTTAACTCCTTCCCGTATGCTCTCCGCTTTGCCACTAGTAAACAATGCTAATCCAGCATTTAAGAGTACAGTATAGTAATGAGCGCCGATTTTGCCGTTCAACACTTGTAATAAAATTTCTGCATTCTGTAATGCATCACCACCTCTAATTTCCTCTATCGCGTAATAGGGTAGGCCAACGTCTTCCGGACGAAGCGTAAAAGAATTTATTTTTCCTTCATTTAAAAAAACAATATGATTTTCCCCAGCTAATGTCGCTTCATCTAAACCACCCGCACCATGAATCACCATCGCTCTTCTTCTTCCTAATTTTTTAAGGGTTTCAGCAAGCATAGTCAGTAATGCTTTGTCATAGACACCTAAAAACTGAGTATCAAGGTCAACAGGATTGACTAAAGGGCCAATAACATTGAATACCGTACGAAGCCCTAATTCACGGCGAACTTTAGTAAATATTTTTAATGACGGATGAACATTGGGTGCAAACAAAAAGGCAATTTTATTTTCGTGTAACAATTCTTCAACCTGTTCATTGGATAAACTTAACGAAATTCCTAGAGTCTCCAGAACATCAGCACTACCCGATTTACTTGTCACACTACGATTGCCATGTTTAGCGACGGTGACACCCGCTCCAGCAATAACAAAAGCGCTCGTTGTGCTAATATTAAAGCTAAACGATTGATCTCCCCCTGTACCGCAATTATCAATCGCATCTTGTAAGGGACTTGTTTTAAACGTTGACTTTGCACGGATAACATCTACAATGCCTGCAATTTCATCGGCTGTTTCTCCTTTTGCCTTTAACGCTGTTAACAAAGAAGCAATCTGCGTATCCGTCGCTTGTGTAATACAATACTCTGTTACAACTCTCATCTCTTCATAATTTAAACTTTGACCGTTGATTAATTTTTCCAAATAAAATTTCATCCCACATTCCTCCTTTGAATTTCTTGTAAAAAATTTTGAATGATTTGCTTACCTGCTACTGTTCCTATCGATTCCGGATGAAACTGTACTCCATAAACCGGATAATCCTTATGTTTTATAGCCATTATTTCCTCATCATCTTTGGATAAAGCTGTAATCTCTAATTCTTCCGGTAATGTATATTGGTCAACGACGTAAGAATGGTATCGCATCACTTCCAATGAATCTGGTAAATTAGCAAACAAGCCTGTTTTACAATGCTCCATATCAGAAGTCTTTCCATGCATAATCTTTTCCGACTGTTTCAATTTAGCACCAAAGGCAATAGCAATCGCTTGATGACCTAGACAAACGCCAAATATGGGAAGAGAATCATAAAACTGTTCTATTAAACTTTTACAGATACCAGCTTGTTCAGGAAGTCCAGGTCCTGGAGATAAGATAATGGCTTCCGGATTCATTTTTGCAATCTCTGCCAAAGATATCTTGTCATTTCGGACGACTTTCACATGAACATCCTGTTCTGAAAAATACTGATAAAGATTGTACGTGAATGAATCATAATTATCGATTAACAGGAACACCCTTAGCCACCTCCATCAGCGATCGTGCTTTATTTATAGTTTCTTTATATTCAAGCTCCGGCACCGAATCATAGACAATTCCTGCTCCCGCTTGAAGATATGCGAAACCATCCTTCACAACGAGGGTGCGAATCGCAAGTGCAAAATTAAGGTCAAAATTCCAATTAATAAAACCGATACCACCGGCATACACCCCTCGTTTTTGTTCTTCCAGTTCATTGATAATTTGCATAGCTCGAATTTTTGGTGCACCGGATACGGTTCCAGCAGGTAAACAAGCAATTAAGGCATCGATACTTGTGAAATCATTTCTTAAACGTCCTTTCACCTCTGACACAATGTGCATCACATGTTGATATTTTTCAATTTTCATAAATTTAGGCATATAAATTGAACCAATTTCACATACACGGCCTAAGTCATTTCGACTTAAATCCACAAGCATTTTGTGCTCGGCTATCTCCTTCTCATCCGCTAACAGCTCTTTTTCTAGCATTTCATCTTCCTGTTTTGTTTTTCCCCTTGGTCTTGTTCCTGCAATTGGATTTGTAATAATTTCACGATTAATAGTTTGAACAAGGCTTTCCGGTGAAGCACCGAGCAACTGATAATCCTCAAAATCGATATAAAACATGTAAGGGGATGGGTTCGCTTCCCGAAGTTTTAAATAAAAAGCAAAAGGATTTCCTTTAAGACTACCTTTCATTCTTTGTGATAACACGACTTGGAAAGCATCGCCTTTTTCAATATAATGCTTAGCCTTCTCGACCTTTTCTTTAAAGGCTTGTTCTGTCATCGTTAATTGAAAATCAATCAAACATGAATCTTTCTTTTTATAAGAGGATTGGGTTGAAAGAACGCTTTGTAAATCTTCCAATCGACTATCCAATACATGTTCAGGCTCATTTTCAAAAGTGATTGCGATGAAATAGATCTCATTTGTTTCATGATTAAAAGCAATGATGGATTGATAAAGCATGAAATGTAAATCAGGCATATCAATCTCATCCGGTTGTTCGTGGCCAATCTTTTCAAATTGTCGAATCATATCATAAGATACGTAACCCACTGCACCACCATAAAATGGAACAGGAAGATTTACCTCAATTTTCGGAAAATGTTTTTTTAAAAAACTTAAAGCATTTTCCTGAATTCTTTCGATATGACCATCTGGATATTGCAGAATGGTCTCATTTCCACATCCCATCATTTCCATATAAGGGTTTGTGCCGATAAATGAAAATGTTCCTTTCGTCTCGTGCTGAAAAGTACTTTCAAGTAAAAATTTCTTTTTGCCTTGTAATCGTTCATAAACATCAACGGGGGTGACTGTTTCATTCTTTTCGACAACCACTTTATAAGATTTACTCATGTTAAACCTCCTATATTTCTTCCAAAATAAAAACCCTCTACAAACACAAACTTGTTGTGTCTGTAGAGGGCGATTAAACACCGCGGTGCCACCTCTATTGAAAAGGAAAACAAAAATGTCTTCTCTTTTCATCTCTTTCGGATACGGGATGAAGCAACATCCTTATATCCTATCCGTATAACGTCGGAAAACGGACCTCCATACTTGAACAATTTCGTTCAGGAAGTCTCTTGCAAGTCCATTCGGTAACCATTCACGTACTGGAATCCCACCATCACCAGCTCTCTGGAACGTTTCAAAGTTACTTACTTCTCTTGCTCATCGATTTTTTATATTCAATTTTAAAAGACGAGATCATACTTCGAGCGAACACACCAAATATTATAAAATGCAAAAAGTCCTTCATCCGTAAAGGACGAGGGACCGCGGTACCACCTTTATTAGCTGAATGCAGCTCACTTTGACGTGATTAAACAAATAATGTTTAATCACTGTCTCATGTAACGACGAGACATATCGCCAAAGCCTACTGCATGGCAATCCATGGTTCGGTTTGGAGCTCAGAAGCCCATTCATCGATTTTCCCACACTGGTTTGCACCGACCACCAGCTCTCTATAGTGTTTCAATCGACTACTCTTCTTCTTCATAGCGTTAAACGAATAAATTTTAAAATAATATTATACAATTCCTAATATATTGTCAAGGGAAAATTTTCATTACGGCGTTTCAACTTATATTCCAAGTGTTTTTATTTTTCAAATGGTATTCGATTTGATAAAATTTTATATGCTTTTGTGCATCATTGAGCAACAATCTAAAAACGGAAAATAAAACACATATACAAAAAATATAGAAAAAGTGAGGTATTTCTATGAATGTTTTGATTGTAAAGGGAAACAATCGCCCAGCATCAGAAAGTGTTTCAAGTAAAATGTTCGAAACCTTTCTAAATGCAATTAAAGATCATAAACATTTAAACGTGTCAGTCTATGATGTATTTGCCGAAGATATGCCCTACATAGGTCAAGATTTATTTAGTGCTTTAGGTAAACTAGCAAAAAATGAACCACTTACAGAACTTGAACAACGGATTTTAACTGCTAAACAAAAAGCAAAAGCTGCCTTCTCTAAAGCAGATATTATTGTATTTGCATTCCCATTATGGAATTTAACGATTCCTGCTAAACTACAAACATTTATTGATTATATTTGGGAAGCTGGATATACATTTAAATATGATGAAAATGGTAAACTGGTGCAATTAATGGCTGATAAAAAAGTTATTTTATTAAATGCACGTGGCGGCATTTATTCTACTCCTGAAACAGCACCAATGGATATGTCTGTGAATTATATGCGTAATGTTTTTGGTGGAATGTTCGGTATGGAAATTATTGCCGAAGTTATAATTGAAGGACATAATGCAAATCCAGACCGTGCTGAAGAAATGATTGCTGAAGGACTACAACGAGTAACTGAAGCAGCAAAAAAACTTGAATTACAACTAGCTTAATTACCAAGGTCAGATTCATATTGTACATAGGTACGAAAGAATCTGACCTTCGTTTTTCGGCTCTATAATAAATGTTGGGGTTTTCATACAATTTTGGTCAAAAAAAGACACGCAACCCCGTCATTCTTTTATACTTGAATTGTCCAGAAACAAGCAAAAAGAATGGAGTTGCGTGTACTATGAATTCTATCATGAATATCCCAGGATTAAAAGACTGTCAGG